>CAXBMV010000070.1:0-9335 GCA_963976575.1 uncultured Gammaproteobacteria bacterium
CAGCAATCGCTATCGATGCAATTAATCAGCCGCGAACGCCTGCCGTTGGTGCTGGGAAAACAGATCGCGGTGAGTTCTTTCACCGGGCTGGCAGTGCTTGCCGTGTTATTTCTGGTAGTGCAGGTTTTCAATCTCGACTATCTGTGGATATACCTGCTGTTCGGGTGCATCACCGTGTTGCTGGCCTGTTTTATCTATTTCGCCTTCCCTCATTTCAAGGGTGAGGCCGAACAGCACAAAACTATGATCCTGCGTCAGCGCTACTGGCTCTACTATGCGCTTACTTTTCTTTCCGGTGCGCGCCGGCAAATCTTTGTCGTGTTCGCCGGTTTTCTGATGGTAGAGAAGTTCGGCTTCAGCATCGGAGAAATGTCGCTGTTGTTTCTGGTCAATGGTGTCCTTACGATTTTCCTGGCACCGCGCATCGGCAGACTGGTTGTATATTGGGGTGAAAAGCGGGTACTCACGCTTGAGTATGTCGGCCTGATCGTGATTTTTACCTGCTATGCCTTCGCCGAGTCGGCGATGTTTGCCTCGGCTCTGTACATCATCGACCACGTGTTTTTCGCGATGGCGATTGCGATCAAGAGTTACTTCAAGAAAATTGCCGATCCGGCCGATATGGCATCCACCGCCGGGGTTGCCTTTTCGATCAACCATATCGCAGCAGTATTGCTGCCTTTCCTGCTGGGCATGTTATGGATACATTCGACGGCATTGGTATTCATCGCCGGTGCGATGATTGCAGCGGCTTCGTTGATACTGGCGCAGCTGATTCCCGGTGCCCCCGAGCAGGGCACCGAAACCGTTTTTTCACAGGCCTGATAGAGCGCTGCTATTGGCCAAACTGGCAACCGGGTGTCGAGGCCGACAGGGCTTGTTCTTCCTCCGACATCTCGATCTCGATTTTCTCGAACAAAGGTGTGCTCAAGTAACGTTCGCCGGTGTCGGGTAACATGCACAGAATATTAGAACCGGAGTCTGCGGACTCGGCTACCTCCAGTGCCGCGGCCAGTGTTGCGCCCGCGCTGATACCGACGAATATGCCTTCCTGTTGAGCCAGATTGCGCGCACATTCAAGCGCCCTGGGTGCCGCCACGGTGACGATTTTGGTCGCGTATTTTGCCTCTATCGAATCACCGGCAAGCTTGGGAATAAAATCCGGAGTCCAGCCCTGCATCGGGTGTGGGCTGAAGCTGGGATGACTTTCCGCTGGTGAGCCATCGGCATTGCGTTTCTGCTCTATGCCGCCGCTGAGTAATCCTGCCACTTCGGGTTCACAAACAATGATTTTGGTGGCCGGGCTTTTCTCTTTGAGTACACGAGCGACGCCTTTGAGCGTGCCGCCGGTGCCGTAGCCGGTAACCCAGTAATCCAGTTGCAGGCCGTCGAAGGCTTCCAGTATTTCGGGAGCGGTGGTACGCGAATGCATGTCGGCGTTGGATTCGTTTTCAAACTGACGCGTCATAAACCAGCCATTCTTCTCGGCCAGTTCGCGCGCCTTCATGACCATGCCGCTGCCCTTCATCGCGGCCGGTGTCAGTACCACCCTGGCTCCGAGAAAACGCATCAGTTTGCGCCTTTCGACACTGAAACTTTCCGCCATGGTAACTACCAGCGGATATCCTTTTTGCGCACACACCATGGCCAGTCCAATACCGGTGTTGCCGCTGGTGGCCTCGATGACGGTTTGCCCGGGTTTCAGGGCGCCGGACTTTTCCGCATCTTCGATAATGCCGAGCGCGAGTCTGTCCTTGACCGAACCCATCGGATTGAAGGCTTCGATTTTTCCGTAGAGGTTGATATTTGCCGGCCCGAGCTTGTTGATCTTTACCACCGGGGTGTTACCAACGGTGCTGAGTATATTCTGGTGCAGCTTCATTCTTACTCCTCCTCGTTTTGGTGAGCGCCCAATTATGCGGGTTCCTGTAACGATTACTATCCTGATTTGACTTTATTCGCCGGGTTCAGCGTGCTAAAAAGGTCTTTGCAATAGCAGGAGGGTGGCAGTGGAAAATACTGAAGCGACGGGCTACGAAACCGATTACATGCCGATTACTGATATCGTCTGGGGCAGGGGTTTTATTGCGCCCGGTGGTGAAGGCAATGTCGATCGCATCGTCAAGGGTGTTGATTTGCGTGACAAAACATTGCTGGAACTGGGTTCGGGGGCAGGTGGTGGCACGCTGCTGCTGGCGGGAAAATATGGTGCCAGAGTCGTCGGCCTGGAGCTGGAGCCGGCCCTGGTCGATATGAGCCGACGCTACGCGCAGGAGGCCGGCCTGTCCGAGCGAGCCGAGTTTCGTTGTGTCGAGGTGGGTGCTATTCCTGTCGCCGACGCCAGCTTTGATTTTTTCTACAGCAGCGGGGTAATCTGCCATATCGAGGATCGCGCGGCATTATTTACCGATGTGCTGCGCCTGCTCAAACCCGGCGGCATGCTGCTCGGTTACGACTGGTTCGTGAAATCCAACAGCGACGATATCCGGCACTGGCTGCAGGCAGCACAGTTACAGCTTCATACGGGGACGCCACAGCAATATGCCGAGATCATGCTTGATGTCGGATTCGAAGAGGTCACCAGCGAGGATGCGAGCAGCTGGTATCAGCAGCGTGCACAGCAGGAACTGGTCGAACTCGAAGGGCCGCTCTACCAAAAGGCAGCCGATATCACCAGCGAGGCGACACGGGATATGGTGCTCAAGGAGTGGCGTATGATGAACCGGGTGTTGCAGTCAGGCGAACTCGGCTCGGGTTATTTTCGCGGGCGCAAGCCCGGCTGAAGCTCGTCCCTTTTATGCTTCGCTGACGCAGGAATTGCTGAGGCTTCCCAACCCCTCGATATCTACTCTGACCAGATCGCCCGACGCCAGCCAGACCGGTGGCTTGCGAAAAGCACCGACGCCGTCCGGCGTACCGGTTGCGATTACGTCACCAGGCAGCAAGGTGAAAGCCTCACTCAGATACTCAATCAGGTAGGGGATCTGGTAAATCATTTCGGCCGTTGTCGAATCCTGTAGCAGGCGATTGTTCACCCGGCACTGGATGGACAGATTCTGTGGGTCGGGGATTTCATCCTTTGTTACCAGGTAGGGGCCGAGCGGGCAGAAGCTATCCAGGCATTTACCCCGTAACCATTGATCGCCTGCGCGAAACTGTAAATCGCGTGCGCTGACATCGTTGCAAATGGTGTAACCGGCAATGTAATCGTAAGCATCCGCGGCGCATACATTGCGCGCTGTTTTACCGATTACCACAGCCAGCTCAGCCTCGTAGTCGACCTGGGTGGTGAGCCGGGTCGACCAGCGAATGTCATCATCGGGCCCGACAATCGAGGAAGGATATTTGCAAAACATGGTTGCCAACTGCGGCACATCCAGGCCGGTCTCGCGGATGTGGTCCATGTAATTAAGACCGATGGCGATGATCTTGCTCGGGTTGGTGATCGGGGCGAGTAGCTTGACGCTATCCAGGGGGAGGTCACCGGCATCACCGACTACGGCTTCCCTGGCGATCTGCATACCCTTGTCGCCGAGGTTAAGAAAGTCGAGCATGTCGTCGGGAAGTTTGCCGTAGCTGGCATGATGCAGGTTGATCACCTGGTCGTCGACCAACACGCCAAGGCGGGCGTGGCCGCCGTCTAATTGGTAGCTAATCAATTTCATTGGTTTTGTGCCGCACTCCGCGATGCTGATGATAGCAACGCATGATATACCACCCGGCTGCCAGGCGGCAGCCGGGTGCAGCTAGTTTTACTGAGTAATCGGCAGGAGTGACAGCTCGACGCGACGGTTCAGCGCACGACCTTCGGCTGTGGCATTGTCGGCGACCGGATGTTTTTCACCGAGGCCGATGCTGTCGATACGGGCTTCTACCACGCTCTTGCCGACCAGGTATTGGGAAACCGCATTGGCACGACGCTCGGAGAGGGCCTGATTGTAGGCATCGGAACCAGCGCTATCGGTATGTCCGGCAACAACGATGATGGTCTGGTTGAATTCCTGTAACACAAGCACGACCGAATCGAGCACTTCATAGAAGCCGCTGTTGAGGGTGTGGCCGCCTGTATTAAAGGTAATGTTGCCCGGCATGATCAGGTTGATATTGTCACCATCGCGCTCGACACTAACACCCGAGGCACGCAAGGTTTTGCGCAACTTGGCTTCCTGTGTATCCATGTAATAGCCGACGCTACCACCCGCTACCGCGCCTATGCCAGCGGCTTCGAGCATGCGTTGCTTGCGCCGTTTGCTGGGCTCGTCCTTGTTTTTCACGTAGGCGAGTACCGCGCCTATACCTGCGCCAATGCCTGCACCTTTGGCGGTGCTGGAGGCTTTCTGCTCACCGGTATAAGCGTCGAAGGTTTGGCAACCAGCCAGGCTGAGCAGGCTGGATAGACAAAAGAGGATAAATAGTTTTTTCATGATTGATTCCGAGCCACAGGCCGTTTGTTGGGGTAAAAGTCTAAAACGACGATTATAGCCGAGATGCTTCGCAAATGGGGCCTAATATGAGGCCCCTGTCGAGGCGTCAACCGGTATTGCGTAAACCCGCAGCGATACCATTGATCGAACTGAGCAATGCACTTTGCCACTGCATACGCCCTTTTTCAGCCAAGGATTCATCGCGGTATTTGCGTAACAGGTTGATTTGCAGATAACCCAGCGGGTCGAGATAAGGATCGCGCCGGCTCAGGGACAGGGCCAGTACCGGGTCGTTTGCGAGCAGGGATTTCAGGTTGGTTATGGCCAGAACCACCTCGATGCTGCGCCTGTTCTCCTTTTGCATCATCGCATAAATACCTTTGCCCAGGACCTGGTTGTCAACGAGTTTGCTGTAATCCAGCGCGGTGCGCATATCGGATTTGAATAGCGACATTTGCAGATTGCTGATCATCGCCGCGAAGAAGGGCCAGTTACGTTTCATTTCGCGCAATTGTTTCAGCGGCCCGGGGCCGCCTTGCAGCCAGTGATTGATGGCGTAGCCCACGCCGTACCATGCCGGCATCATATGTCTCGACATGCTCCAGCCGAATACCCAGGGTATGGCGCGTACCTATGCTGGCCTTCATCAATCCGGTAATGCCCATGGCCAGCTCGTAGTTGGCAGTTTCCGCATTGCTGTATTTATGCGACAGCACTTCGCCCTGCTCGGTAAATTTTATCTGCCCGTGCAGCGTGTTCGGCGGCTGCGCCAGAATGGCTTCGTGGGTCGGCCCGCCGCCGCGGGTAATAGTGCCGCCGCGCCCGTGGAACATACGACATTTGACCTTGTGACGAGCGGTGATCTGGGTGACTTTCAGCTGTGCCTGGTACAGGCCCCAGGAAGCCGACATGATGCCACCATCCTTGCAGGAGTCGGAATAGCCGAGCATGACTTCCTGGGTCCCACCGGTTTGTACCAGCAGCTTGCGATAAACCTCGTTCCGTAACAGCGCATCCAGCACCTGATCGATATGATCAAGGTCATCGATGGTTTCAAACAGGGGTGAAACTTCCAGCGTACAAAAATATTTCTTGCCCTGCCTGCCGACCAGCCCGGCGAGGAAAGCCAGGTACATGACTTCCATGATATGACTGGCGGTATGGGTCATGGAAATCACGTAACTACCGATACAGCGTTGGCTGATTTGCTGGCGCATGGTGCGCACATTGTCGAATAGTTCCAGGGTTATACGGTTGTCCTCGGCGAGTTTCTTTCGATCAAACTCGGGGAGTTGATTGCCCGCAATCTGATCGGAGAGAAAGGCGAGGCGATCGTCTTCGTTGAGGCTGGCATAGTCGGCAAGACCGGCCAGTTTTAGAATCTCCGTTACCGCGTTGCTATGGCGCGTTGATTCCTGACGCAGGTCCAGCGCCACCATGTGGAAGCCGAAAGTCTCGGCTATGCGGATGACGTCCTTGAGTTCGCCATTGGCGGCCGAGTATTCGCCGTGGCTGATCAGCGAATTACGAATAGAATGGAGATCATCGAGGTATTCCTGCACATTGCTATAGGCATGATCGCTATCGGGGGTAGGCTGATCGCGCATCTGGTTGCGCACCACGGCCAGATTTTTCTTCAAACGATAATGCATATGATAGAGCTTGCGCCGGTAAACCTCGTCTTCGAACTGATCACGGCGCCGGTCGAATGACTTTACCCCGAGGGCTTCGTCGACGCGCAATCTGCGCAGAAATTCCTTGCTCGGGGTAAACCAGCGCGTCGACATGGTCAACACCTGGGTAAGGCGATGCACCAGTCGAATGTGTTCGCTGAGGATTTCCTCGGCCTGCATGCGCAGCGCCATGCAGGTAATCTCCGCGGTGACGAACGGATTACCGTCGCGGTCGCCGCCGATCCAGGAACCGAACTCTATAAAGCTGGGTACCTCGACCACCGGGTTGCCGATATCGTCTTCGCCGTAGGTACGAATAATGGCGCGTTCCAGATAGCGATAGTCGGTTTTCACCGCTTCGAACAGGCTCAACTGGAAATAGTGCAGCCCCATCTTGATTTCATCGGCAACCGTCGGTTTGCTGGCGCGCACCTCGTTGGTTAACCAGAGGGTTTCGATTTGCGATTGCAGCTTGTCGACCAGCTCGTCGCGCTCGAGCTGACCGAGGCGCGGGTCGGTGAGTCTATCGATCAAGGTGAACACTTCGCGCTGGTGGTGCATTACGGTGCGTCGCCGCGACTCGGTCGGGTGCGCAGTAAACACCGGTTTGTAGGACAGATTACTGAGCAGGGTGTTTAACTCTTCGGCGCTGACGCCCTGTTCCTGAAACTCTTCCAGGGTGTGGTAAAAGGATCCAACCCAGGCGGCGTGGCCGTGTTTTTGTACCGAGGCGCGGCGCTGGCGGTGGAGGAAGTCTTCCTCGGCGATATTGACCAGGTTGAAGTATATGGTGAAGGCCCTGATCACCTGGTTGATTACCGCCGGCTGCAAATTTTCGATTAGCGTCATCAACGCCTTGCGCCGTGGTTCGCTGTTGCGTCGGCGGATCTGAATGAAACCGGTGCGCAAGGATTCGACCGCGTGGAAAACTTCTGGTCCCTCGTGCTTGAGCAGCACATTGCCAACCAGCTTACCCAGTAGTTTCACGCGCGAACGCAATTCCTGATCGGTTTTTGCGTGAAAGCTGAAGCTTTGTATTGTCATTGTTAAATTCGCTTGGAAAATGAGTTGGAGTATAACAAAGCGAATCGAGGGCTTTGTTTTAAAACCGCTGGATTTGTTTGACATGGCGACAGTGCCATGTCGTCTTAGCAGTGGCTTTGCCTGTGTAGCTCAGGTATAAAACCGGAATGTTACTCTATTCACCCGAATCGATTTATCAGCTCGACCGTAGCGCGCTCAGCTACGATGGTCTAAGCGAGATCGAGTTGATGCAGCGTGCCGGCAGGGCAGCCTGGGATGCACTCATACAACGCTGGCCTGAAACCCGTCGTATAAGCGTATTTGCCGGCAGCGGCAATAATGGCGGCGATGCCTATGTGCTTGCCCTGTGTGCGCAGGCCGAGGCGGTAGAAGTGGAATTCTTCAGTCGTGGTGATCTGCACAAACAGCCCGCCAGCGCGGCACATTTCAGAACGCTCTGGCAACAGAGGGGCGGCGTAGTAACGCCCTGGGATAACCAGCCGATCAGCGGGGATGTCCTCGTCGATGGCCTGCTCGGTCTGGGTCTGGACCGTGATCTCGACGCTGACTGGCAACATATGCTGGGCGAAATAAATCGCAGTGGCCTGCCGTTACTGGCGCTGGATATTCCTAGCGGGCTGAATGCCGCCACCGGCATAGCACAGCCGCTGGCCCTGCAGGCAACGCTGACGGTGACCTTTATCGCCGCCAAGTGTGGCCAGTTTCTCGCCGATGGTCCGGATTATTGCGGCGAATTGCAGATCGCCGGTCTCGGTTTGTCGCAAGCTATTTACCAGCAGGTAGAAGCGAGCCTGCAAAGCAACGAAGCCGCTGTGCTGCCAGCAAAGCGTAAACGGAATTCGCATAAGCATGACTTTGGCCACCTGCTGGTCATTGGCGGTGACCAGGGTATGGCCGGTGCGGTAGCGCTTGCAGCCCATGCCGCGTTACGCAGCGGCGCGGGGCTGGTGTCGGCGCTGGTGCATCCGCAGACTGACGCCCGGTCTGTCTTTCCCGCCGAGGTGATGCTGCAGGGCTGGGATGCGATCGAGAGCAAACTTGCCCAGGCCAGTGTTGTGCTGGTTGGGCCAGGCCTCGGAGATAGCAAACTTGCCAGTGAGTGTCTGCGCCTTTTACAGCGGGTGGAGATTCCGCTTGTGGTCGATGCCAGTGCGCTCACGGTCGATTTTCTGTCCGGGTTGCAAACCAGGCAGCTGGTGATTACGCCTCACCCCGGCGAGGCGGCGCGGCTGCTGTCGCAGACTTCGAGCGAGGTTCAGGCGGACCGGATTGGTAGCTGTCGGCAATTAGTCGAGCGTTACCCCGGGGTCTGTCTGTTGAAGGGATCCGGCACGCTGGTCGCCGAAGCCGGCTCAACCACCCGTATCAACCTGCAGGGTAATGCAGGCCTGGCCAGTGCCGGAATGGGGGATGTGCTTGGCGGTATCATCGCCGCGTTTATTGGGCAGCATATGAACCCCTTCGATGCGGCGAGTTCGGCAGCCTGCATCCATGCGCTATGCGCCGAGTATTACTGTCGCGACGCCGATGAAACCGGTTTGATTGCCAGCGATATCATCGATTTGATTCCCCGAGTGATGCGGCAGCTGCGCCATGACTGACGCCCTGCTGATGCGTGATGAGCAAGCCATGCGCGACTTCGGTGCGCGTCTGGTGGCCTGTTGTGAGGGTGGCGGTATTATCTGCCTGAGCGGTAATCTGGGTACCGGCAAGACCACGCTGGTGCGCGGTGCGCTGCAGGCGATGGGGGTAAGCGGGGGAGTGCGCAGCCCTACCTACACGCTGGTGGAATACTATCCCTTCGACAGGATCGCGATAGCCCATTTCGACCTGTATCGGCTTGGCCACCCGGAAGAACTCGAGTATCTCGGTTTTCGCGACTACCTGAATGGACAAACGCTGTGTTTCATAGAATGGCCCGAGCATGCCGAGGGTTATTTGCAGAATATCGATCTGCTTATCAGGCTCGACTACGACCCTGCAGGGCGTAGTCTGCAAGTCGAGGCGTTTAGTGACTGGGGTAAAAGTCTCGCGTCGGCAATCGAGCAAACAGATGTATCCCGCTGAAACATTTCTTTGGTTTAGGCTGGTTTCTTGAACTTTATTTGAGAAAAACCCGTTATCCTCTTAATAAATATAGAAAAAGTATTGATTTATTGATTCGAATTGACTATAAATGGTCTTCGGATTTAGC
>CAXBMV010000071.1:0-9281 GCA_963976575.1 uncultured Gammaproteobacteria bacterium
AACTGCGCTGGAGACCGTCGCGGCCAATCAAAGGGTGTCGGTTGCGGTTCCCCGGCAACGGATAACAGTAGACTTTGTTGTCACCACGAGAACCTTCACCGTGTTTGACGCGACGACCTTGAACTTCACCGTCTTCGACAATACAACCAGATCGAACCTGGAGACCGCCGCGGCCAATGTCGAAAACATCGATCCGGCGCAAACCTTCATGTTCAGCACGCAGCAAATCTTCGACCAACTGCCGACAGCAGACGAGTTGAACCAGGTGGCACAGGACGTCAGCGATGGTCTCGTCGACGTTCCGGTGGTGAATGGCGGCGGCTATACCGTGGCGCGAACCGGTGAGCAATTCGCCTATGTGCTGCTCGGCGACGAGCGCATCGAGATTGCGTTCAACCCGCTGGACCCGGCCGCTGCAATCACGGGCGTCGGCGACACCATCGCGAGTTACCTCGCTCGCTGATTCAACTCACCCGGTCGCGTTCTGCGGCCGGGTGTTATTTCAAGGGTTATCAGCTGTTCTCTGCCGGCTAACCAGTCCCATAGCTACCGATACTATTCGAGCAGCAACCAGCGCACCTCGTCCACCGATATCATTTGCCGGCATCAGTTCCGCCAGATCAAACCCGACAATCCCGGCCCGCTTTGCAATGCCTTTTAGCAGGTTAACTAGCTGCCAATAATCCAGCCCCCCTGGCGCCGGCCCTATGACGGATGGCACTATGGCCGGATCCATTGCATCGATATCAAGGTTGAAAAAAACTCTGCTGCCTTCAGGAACCGCATTAATAATATTGTCCAGCGAAGCGTTTTGTACTTCCCGCATAGGGAAGAACTTTACTCCCCAGGCCAGCGCATCGGCGTAGTCATTCGGACGGGCACTACCCAATCCTCTGGCACCAATTTGAATAATGTTTTCGACCCAGCCCATCCCTGAAGCACGGCGCATATTGCTGGACAATCCCAAACGCTCACCGGCGACCTCATCGCGCCAGTCGATATGGGCGTCAAACTGGACAACAGTAATGGGGCCATGATCTTCATAAGCTTGGAGTACGGGTATCGGAGTAGAGTCATCGCCGCCGATTACAAATGGCACTGCGCCACCGTCGAGCACCGTTTTGACCCTGGCACAGATTAACTTCCGGTTGAGCTCGAAATCGGATTCGCTACAGGGCAGGTTGCCCCAATCCACAGCACTGGTATGGTCGACAAATATTTTTCCGTCGAGATCAAAATCATGGTGATCCAGTACCCCCGGCCAACCGAAGGCAGCGCGTACGGCGTCAGGCGCATCGGCGCAATAAGCGCCGACTGATTGGTAAGGGGTCGCGACAGGCGCGCCCATCACGACAATATCAGCATGATTGATGTTACCGGGTTCGGAAACGGGCATATCCATCAAACCCTTCATCACCTTGCCACCAAACATAGCGCCCATGTCAGGGGGAGTATTGTCAGACATTGTTCTTACCTCAATTGATCTAGTGAAAGGGCCTAGAGAAGCAACCCTCGGGATTAAACATAGCGGTTATGCAATTGTAAAGAACACACACTCTAATTGAGTGATTGTCGAGTGCAAGTCGGATTGGAGTAACTGGAAAGTGTGTGTCCCATTAATGTTCCGATCAATATATAATCACCGGCCCGATTGATGGCTTGCAAGAAACTATGAAAATAAGCAAAAACAGCGTTGTGCAATACCATTTCAGCCTTACCGATGATAGCGGTACTCTGCTGGAATCGACCAGCGGAGAGGAGCCATCTGTCTATCTACACGGCGCGGGTAGTATCCTCGCCGGGCTCGAAGACGCGATGGAGGGCAAGGAGCAGGGTGACAAGGTTTCGCTAACCCTGACGGCCGCGCAGGGCTTTGGCCAGCGCAGGGAAGATGCAATACAACGCGTCTCGGTAAAACACTTGCGCGGCGCGAAAAAATGGAAAGCCGGCATGGTTGCCCATCTGGAAAGCGACCACGGGCCTCGACAGGTCACTATCGTGAAGATGGGCAAGTTTATGGCGGATGTCGATGTCAACCATCCCTATGCCGGAAAGACCCTGGTGTTCGATATCGAAATCGTCGATGTACGCGCCGCCAGCGACGAGGAGATAGCGCATCGTCATGTACATGGGCCGGGTGGGCATCATCATTAACAAAACCAGGACCGAAGATAACCGGGAAAGCCGGGACAGATTTAATTATGTTTGGACCTGCTGGTCATGGGTGAACCCGAGCGCGTAGTCGTCGAACTATGCGCAATAAAGGGAACGGATCTGTTTGCTGGTAATTAAATAGATCCGTCCCTTTACGTATTCCTTTTTTATGAACTATGAATTTTTCTGACATTCATTAATTGATGAACCGGTTCGATTGCAACGACACCGCCGCCTTCTGTCAATTGGTCGGCTAATGCAGATAATTCGGCCGCTATAATTTCTGCCTGTTTTGCCGTGGTATAGATTTCTACCTTCATGTTGTCCGAAAAACCAAACGGGTTAAAACCATTGATATAATCGCCGAACCCTTTAACCATGCTAACGGTTACACCAGGGACACCCAGTTGCTGAATGGGTATATGCAGCACGTTGTAGTCAGTGATATTCATGATGGCTACTACTTTGCAGAATTTCATATCTCACACCTTCTGTTTCGACAGTTGTAAACGGAGCTTCATTCCCGTATTGGACTTCCAAAGGAAGAAAATTGCCGGAATAACCAGCAGAGTCAAAACCAAAGAGCTAATCATGCCACCGATCATGGGTCCGGCTATTCTTTGCATGACTTCTGATCCCGTACCATCGCCGAACATGATTGGAATCAGTCCGACGACAATCGCGGCAAACGTCATCATGATTGGACGAACACGTCGTCCAGCGCCTTCGATGACGGCTCTGCGTATTTCATCTCGGCTTAATTTGCGATTTTCATTTAACGCCTGTCGATTGGCCCTGGAGAATGCCAGATTCAAATATACCAGCATCAGTACACCGATTTCGACAGTGACCCCCGCCAGGGCAATAAAGCCCACGCCCACGGCTACGGACATTTCGTAGCCGAGTATATACATCAGCCAGATGCCACCGATGAGAGCGAATGGCAGCGTTCCCATGATAATCAGAACTTCAACAACATTACGGAAGTTGATGTAGAGAAGCATCATGATAATGGCCAACGTCAGCGGTACCACAATCGAAAGGCGCTGTTTGGCTCGCACCAGATATTCGTACTGTCCAGACCAGGTAATCGAGTATCCCGCGGGTAATTCGAGATTTTCCGCCACAACACGTTGGGCTTCGGCCACATAGGATCCGAGATCACGATTGCTGATGTCGACCAGGACCCAGCCATTTAGACGGGCATTTTCACTTTTGATCGATGGTGGTCCATCTTCCACCCGCACATCCGCTACATCCGAGAGCGCAATGCGTTGGTTGTTTGTGGTCGTTAAAGGAAGCAGACGGATTTTTTCGACGGAATCTCGATAGGCCTGCGGATAGCGGATATTGATTGAGTAGCGTTCCAACCCTTCGATGGTTTGAGCGACACTCATCCCGCCGATCGCAGTTTTGATGACGTTCTGTACATCCGATATATTGAGTCCAAAGCGCGCGGCTTTATCCCTGTCGATATCGATTTTGATATATCTACCGCCCGCCACGCGCTCGGAGTAAACGGAAGCCGTGCCGGGAATATTCTTGAGCAGAACTTCGAGCTGTTTGCCAATGACTTCAATCTCGGCTAGTTTCGGCCCCGCTACTTTAATGCCGACCGGGGTCTTGATACCGGTGGCAAGCATATCGATCCGGGTTTTGATAGGCATGACCCAGGCGTTTGTCAGCCCCGGAAACTTAACCAGGCTGTCAAGTTCGGCACGTAATGAGTCGGAGGTCAATCCAGGACGCCATTCAGATTTTGGTTTTAGCTGGATCAGAGTTTCGATCATCGTCAACGGCGCCGAATCAGTGGCTGAGTCGGCTCTTCCGATCTTGCCAAAAACCGATTCCACTTCAGGGAGAGTTTTAATCAGCCTGTCCGTTTGCTGGAGTATTTCTCGAGCTTTGCCAATGGAAATGCCAGGGTAGGTTGTTGGCATGTACATCAAGTCGCCTTCATCCAGCGGGGGCATGAACTCGCTTCCGATTTTAGTGACGGGCCACAATCCGATGGCAAGAATAACCAAAGCGATAAATATCATGGTTTTTGGCCCATCCAGTACGGATTTTATAACGGGCATGTAAATCCAGGTTACCAGACGGTTAAGTGGGTTTTTGTGCTCAGGAATTATTTTCCCGCGAATGAAATACCCCATCAAAACCGGAACCAGTGTAATTGACAGGCCGGCAGCAACGGCCATCGCATAGGTTTTTGTATAGGCCAGCGGAGCAAACATTTTTCCTTCCTGAGCTTCCAGGGTAAATACGGGAAGAAAACTCAGTGTGATAATGAGCAATGAAAAGAAAAGTGGCGGCCCAACCTCTGCCGTCGCTTCACCGATAATTTGCCAGCGATTCTCGCGCGTCATAGGTGTGCGCTCGATGTGTTTGTGCACGTTTTCAATCATTACAATGGCTCCATCAACCATGGCGCCAATTGCAATGGCGATGCCGCCGAGGGACATGATGTTGGCATTTAGACCCTGCAAATACATGATGACAAACGCCCCCAGTATTCCGATTGGGAGACTAATAATAATCACCAATGACGAACGAAAATGGAAAAGGAACAGGGCGCAGATCAGGACGACTACAAGGAATTCTTCGAGTAACTTGTCGTACAGATTTTCTACCGCTTGCTGAATCAGATTAGAGCGGTCGTAAGTCGTTACGATTTCGACTCCCTCGGGAAGACCCTTTTGTAGCGATTTGAGTTTCTTCTTCACCTGGTCAATCGTGGCCTGTGCATTCTCGCCAAACCGCATGACGACATAGGCACCGACTACCTCACCCTCGCCATTCAGCTCCGCAATACTTCGCCGAATTTTAGGGCCGACAATGACATCGGCAACATCCTTCAGTTGCAGAGGTACACCGTTTTTACTAAGTCCTAAAGGGATCTTTTTAATGCTCTCGATACCATCAAGATAGCCGCTGGCCGTGACCATGTATTCGGCCTCGCCCATTTCGATTACCGAGGCGCCTGCTTCCTGGTTACCCATTGTGATTGCCGTCTGAATCATACTAATGGGCAAGTTGTATGCCCGCAGGCGGTCTGGATCGACAATCACCTGGTATTGTTTGACCATGCCGCCAAAGGTGGCGATTTCGGACACGCCGGGCACGGTTTGAAGCTCATACTTAAGAAAAAAGTCCTGCAGACTTCTTAACTGGCTGATGTCGTGTCTGCCAGATCGATCCACCAGCGCATAGCCGAACACCCAACCGACCCCCGTTGCATCCGGTCCGAGTTGCGGTTTGGCTTCGGCGGGTAATGTGGCAGAGACCTGGCTCAGGTATTCCAGTACCCGGGAGCGAGCCCAGTACAGGTCAGTGCCTTCCTCGAAAATGACATATACGTAGGAATCACCGAAAAAGGAAAAACCACGTACGGTGACGGCCCTGGGCACGGAAAGCATGGCGGTTGTCAATGGGTAGGTGACCTGATCCTCGACTACCTGGGGCGCCTGCCCGGGATAGCTGGTTTTAACGATTACCTGGACATCGGATAGATCTGGTATGGCGTCGATGGGCGTTTGGCCAACCGCATAGACTCCGGCACCTAAAAGTATTAGAGCTGATAAAACGATAGTAAACCGATTGCGAATCGACCAGTAAATAATTGAGGCAATCATGTTACGGCTCCCGTCTTACGTCGATGATCTGGGCGGAGCGGGTATCCTTTTTTAACAGCAGAACCTGAAGCTCCTGATCTTTCCTGAACTGGCTTATATCAATGCCGTCGGATACGGGAAAATCCATTGTCATGATCGGCCATCCCCAGTTTTCAATGGGTTGGTGTTGTACGGTTAGCATGTTTCGGTCAGGCATGACTGCAGTAATCTTCCCATCTACCCATACCTGGGCGCGGTTTACATCCTGATTCCCGATTGTTTCCACGGCTTGCATCCGCGCGAATTCAGCCGTCAGGCTGGACTCGGAATCAATCAGGAACTGAGCAGATGTAACCACCGTATCGTTCTTGTGCAAACCCTCGAGAATTTCGACGGAAGAATCGCTTTCGATACCTGTTTTAACCACTATCGACTTGAATTTCCCCTCGCCCAGTGACAACACCACCCGATCCATTCTGCCGCTTCTTATCAGAGCTTCACGTGGGATGTATACGGTCTCTTGATCCGTTGCGGCATGGATCTTTAGTTGCACATACATGTTGGGTTTTAACAGCCTGTCTGAGTTATCGAACCTGACTCTAACCCTTAAGGTTCTGGTACTGGCATCCAGAACCGGGTAGATGTAATCAATCTTTCCATTCCAGTTGCGACCGGGCAGGGCACTCGCCGCCATGTCTACTTCCTGCCCCGAGCTGATCCAGCCACTCTGCTGTTCGAATACCTCGGCAATTACCCAAACAGTATCCAGTTGTCCAATTGATAACACAGCTGTCTCAGGTTTGACGAACATGCCTTCACGGATATTCAGAGCATTCAAAAACCCCGTGTTCTCGGAAAAATAATTGATTCGTTGGCTGATTATTCGTGTTTGTGTCAAACGTTTGATTTGCCGGTCATCAATACCTAGCAGGCGTAGCCGTTTCTCCGATGCGCTGATTAATATCTGGTTCCTGCTTTTCAGGGCAGTCAGGTACTCCTCCTGTGCATTGACCAAATCCGGGCTATAGATTTCGAAAAGCTTTTGCCCCTTTGTTACCTTTTCCCCTTCAGTCTTGACCAAAAGGCGCTCGACCCATCCCTCCACACGTGTATGCACGTGAAAGATTTTTTCTTCATCAAAACTGATATAGCCAACCGTGTTGATTTCGCGGTTAAGCGTACCCAGCCTGGCCTGGCCCGTGCGGACACCGAGATTGTTAACAACGGTCGGGTTTATTTTTACCACGCCAGCTTCTGAACTGGCCTCATCGGCGTATACGGCCAACATTTCCATGCCCATCGGCGATTTGCCGGGTTTGTCGCGACGGTAATTGGCATCCATTGGTGCAACCCAGTAGAGAATTTCTCTTCCTGAGGAACCTGAATCATTTTCATTATTTGCGTCGACCAGACCGCTTGTTTCCAAAATCTCTCTGATTTGGGATTGCCCAAAAAATCCGAAAGAAATGCCCAGGGTAACTAGAATAAAACCAGTAAGTAATCGATTCACTTTGCGCCTCTAATATGAAATTTGATGAAGATTTAGAATTATTTTTCTGCGCCTTAAGACGCTTGAATGAAGTACAGTAATTGAGCCCTGGACTTCAGGTTGTCGATTTGAATACGCTTCTGTTCGAGCTGGATATTCAGTGCTTCCAGGTAGGCTTGCATGACATCGGAAAAACTACCGCTACCCGACTGGTAAGTTTGTAAGGCAGCCTGGGATCGCTGTTCGGCCTGAGGCACTAAAGTCTCGTGGTATAGCGCATCGCGTCGATTCAGCAGTTCGAGGTTGGTCTTCAATCGGAAAACATCTGAGCGCAGTTTTTGTAGCAACGCGTCACGCTGTAGTTGGCTTGACAGTACTTCGTATTGTTGAGCCTGGTGTTGTTGTTGTTGCCTGTTTTCGGTAAAAAGCGGCAGGTCCCATGTAACTGTTGCAGAAACAAAATCGGCTCGATCCGCGCCATTGGGGGCATCGTCTCGATAGGCATAGCTGAGATTCAAGTTCCATCCCGGCTTCTCGCTTTCACGAATCAACGCCAGATCCTTGCGGCTAACTTCGATTTGATTGTTGAATTCATGAACCCTGGGGTGTTGCGAAATCACCTGGTTGATTTGTTCGAGGTCCAGATTTTTCCATGAGCCTGACTCAAGCAGCGGTACTACGCTACTCAGCGGAAGTTGACTACGCTCTTCACCGATCCACTCCGATAAGGTATAGCGCTCGCCGCTTATATTTTGATCAATCTGGGTTAACTGATCATCCAGCTTGCTTAGTCGTTGTTGAACGGAAATAAGCTCAAACTGATTGGTTCGCCCTACCGAAAACCGGGATTGAATAAATTCCGATAATTGGCCTACGAGTTGCTGATTTTGCTCTACGGTCTCGCGTGCCCGTTCCCAGTAAAGTATCTCAAAATAGGAAAGTCTGACCTGGGTTAGCAGTCGCCTTTTGCGATCCTCGATTTGGAACTGAAATTGCTGTGATTGATTAACGGCTTTTTCGCGGTTGATCTCACGGCTGTTACCAGACGGGAATTCCTGGATGTAACTCACCTTTAGCTGAGTCATTGGCTCCTGATCGAAATCAAAGCTGTCCGAGGGCAGGTTGAGCAGACCAATCTGCAATTTTGGATCCATAAGTTCGCCGGCGGCGACGCTCCTATGCATCATGGATTGGGTTTTAGCATCTAGCCCCAGTATTCCGGGTTCGTTCAGTAACGCGAATTGTTCTGCTTTGTCCAGGGTTAACACTTCGGCAGCCGTGGTGCTCGACGCAGCAAACATCAGTATTAAAGTCACACATGGAAAGTGACAACGAATAAAACTTCTTAACGGTAAAAACTTCATAGAGATATCTCTCAGGTTAAATCACAAAAGCAAGGGCCAGGTGTTAGCCAGGCGCAGTAGAAACCGCTTTATTGGAAAACTGTTCGACCGGTATTCAGGTTTAGTGAATACCAGTCACCTGGGAAGGAAGCTAAACTCGTGGTGGGCGGTACAAGCCGGAGAGGGGTATAGATGCGTGCGAATCGCGTATCTGGTCGGCAGTTAGTCCCTGCGCAGTGAAGTGATTTTGATTATCAAGCAGAGTGAGGATGATGGGCGCTTGACTCGCGCAATTCTGGGAGGCGACACAGCTATCGAAACAAATCCCCATCGCGCCAGGGGCAAGATCCAATTTTTCATACGGGGCAATCTGTGAATCAGTCTTTAAACTCTGACAATGGCCGGATTCGGTCTCGGACATGGTCATTTGCATCGCCATGCTACTAAATGGCGAAATGAAAACCAGTAACGCTAGTAGCGCCGAGATAAATCTCTTATGTCGTCGATCCACGAGTGGGGTCATTCTGAAAAGTGATTCTCTGGATTTGTCATCGAATTACAAGTATCTCTGTCGTCTGAAAGCTCTGTCAGCTTATCGGCATTGGACAGTAGTTTTTTTAAGAGGTTCAGGCAATGGTCTCCAAAAAACGCGACGGCGATGAAACAGGAAATTGAGCGGGC
>CAXBMV010000072.1:0-9197 GCA_963976575.1 uncultured Gammaproteobacteria bacterium
GGCAGTGGTAGAGCCGGTATCCAGCATAATCGAATCACCATTATTGATAATCTCGGCGACCAGCGCCGAAATCAGCATTTTTTCCTCGACGCGCTCATTCATGCGCTTTTCAAAGGGTGGTTCGGGTTGTTGATTCTGATTGATCACTATGCCGCCATGGACCTTTTCAACCAGCCCCTGGCGCACCAGTGGTTTGATATTACGCCGAATGGTTTCGTCCGAGACATTGAGCTGCGCGGCTAGCTCGACAATCGAGCAGGCCCCGCGCGATTTCACCGAAGCAAGTATTTCGTTCTGTCTTTTTTGCAAGCGCATGAGCGATTCCGCTGTGTTTGATTAATCTTTCCGCTGCCAGCTTAGGGGTCGGTCACTTCGATAGCCGAAAGCGATCAAATCCACACAAAACCAACATCAAAACCGCATTTATAGTAATCATGTTTGGGAATCCGTGCAATTGCCGTTGACATCATGTGGGAAATTTGCGAAAAAGGGTGCGACGTACCACGACAATAAAACCCCCGTACGCAACCAAGCAAGAGGACATAAAATGAACAAGAAGATTTACTCGCTACTACTGAAGACCCTGCTGATCGGCCTGTTTACCCTGCCGGCGCAGGCTGCGGTAGAGTCGCGCGACCCGATCAAGCTGACTATCCATGACTGGACCGGGCAATACCTGACCACCCACATCATGGGTGAAGTGCTGAAAAAAGCTGGCTACAACATCGAATATGTTCAGGCCGATTACATCGCCCAATTTGCCGGACTGGAGTCCGGTGACCTGCACATCGCCATGGAAATGTGGGAGACCACCGGTAAACAGGCGATGGACGAATCGCTGAAGACCGGCAAGACCGTGGACCTCGGCGAAACCGGGATGGATGCCAAGGAAGAATGGTGGTACCCCTTGTACATGAAAGAACGCTGCCCCGGCCTGCCCGACTGGAAAGCATTGAATAAGTGCGCAAAAGCCTTTTCTACCGCCGAAACCGCACCCAAGGGGCGCTATCTCGGTGGCCCTGTAACCTGGGCCGGGTACGACGACGAGCGTGTCGAAGCGCTGGGACTGAACTACGAAGTGGTTCATGCCGGCACCGATGCAGCACTGTTTTCAGAGCTCGAATCGGCTATTCAACGCAAGGCACCTATCCTGCTGTGGATTTATGCGCCGCATTGGGCAGTGGCAAAATACCAGGGCGAATGGGTTGAATTTCCCGAGTATACCGATGCCTGTTACGAAGACCCCAGCTGGGGTATGAACAAGAACATGGCTTACGACTGCGGCAAGCCCTTTGGCTGGATCAAGAAGGTGGGCTGGAAAGCCGGTGAGAAGAAGTGGCCGGGTGCCTACAAGGCAGTACGCAAGTTTCATATCGACAACAAGGCGATGAGCCAGATGATCGTCGAAGTGGACCTGGACGGCAAAAGCGTCGATGAAACCGTGGCCAAATGGATGGCCGAGAATAAGTCCACCTGGATGAGCTGGATCAAGTAAGTAACCTCGGCGGCGACGGTGATCCGTTACAGGACTCCCCATCGCCGTCTTGTCCCCTTTATTATTCAAGCAGGAAGTGCAGATGTCCGAGGCACCAGCATCAGCCAATGATTCAAAACCCCTTGCGGCCACGCCCAAGTTAAGCTGCAAAAACCTGTGGAAGGTTTTCGGCGCCGATGTGGATAACCTGTTCGATGAAAACGGTCAGGTCGATCCGGCCCAACTCGAACAGGGCACATATATCAGCGCGGTTCGAGATGCCAGTTTCGACGTCCAGGAAGGCGAGATTTTCGTCATCATGGGCTTGTCCGGCTCGGGTAAATCGACACTGTTGCGTTGCATGACCCGCCTCATCGAACCCAGCGCCGGTGAAATACAGTTCGAGTCACAAAACCTGATGCAGGCCAGCGAAAAGGAATTGATCGACCTGCGCCGCCACAAGATGGGCATGGTATTCCAGCATTTTGCGCTACTACCCAACCGCAGCGTGCTTGGTAACGTTTCGCTGCCGCTAGAAGTTCAGGGCATCCCCAGAGCCGAGCGCGAGCAACGCGCGATGGAAGTGATCAAGCTGGTCGGGCTGGATGGCCGCGAGGACTATTACCCGCGTGAGCTTTCCGGCGGACAGCAGCAACGCGTCGGCATTGCCCGTTCGTTGGCGGCCAAACCCGAGATCTGGTTTCTCGACGAACCCTTCTCCGCGCTGGATCCACTCATCCGACGCGAGATGCAAGATGAATTCATGCGCCTGCAAAACGTGCTGCACAAGACCATCGTCTTTATCACCCACGATTTCGACGAGGCCATACGCCTGGCCGACAGAATCGCGATTATGAAAGATGGCGTTATTATTCAGATCGGCAGCCCCGAACAGCTGGTACTCAATCCAGCCAGCGACTATGTTGCCGAATTTACCCACGACATTCCGCGCGCCAAGGTGCTCAGCGCCAAATCCTTAATGCAACCGCCGACAGCTGATTCCTTTGCTGGCACGGTAATGGCTGGTGAAACCATCGATTCCCAGCTGCATAACATTCTCAACGCAGACCGCGACGCCGTGTTCGCGGTGCACAATGCCGCCCCCAAAAAGGCATGAACAACGCTGTCAACAGTCTAAGTCTGCCCGGCCGAATCACAATCACTCGCTGGATGCTGCTGTGGCCGGCAGTTATCCTCGGCAGCCTGCTGTTAATGCTGACCCGGGAACACTGGCCCTGGGCCTTTGCTTATCCGGGCGACTGGGAGCTGCCACTGGCAGGCTGGATCAGCCAGTTCATGAAGTGGTTGATCAACGACTTCGATCTCGGCCTGTTCAGCTTCAAGGAATTAACCCGTGCGATCGCGTGGATGGTGGAACAACCTTACCGGCTGGTTCGCAGCCTGTTGTCCACCGGTTTTCTTAGCGGTGTCGGTAGTTACGCCGAGCTGGTATTTCCGCGCATATCCTGGGTAGCCCTGATCGCCGGGGTGATGTTGCTGGGACACTATGCACGCGACTGGAAGCTGTCGCTACTGGCCGGAGCCTGCTTTGCCTACCTGGTATTGTTCGGCCAGTGGGATAGTGCGATGGTCACGCTAAGCTCGATCATTATCGCGGTACCGGTGGGCGTAGGCGGTGGATTGATGATGGGTATCCTCGGCCACCGATCGCCGCGCTTTCGCCAGCTCCTGATACCGCTACTCGACCTGATGCAAACGGTGCCGGTATTCGCCTACCTGGTACCGGTACTGCTGTTGTTCGGCTTCAGCCCGGTATCGGCTATGATCGCGACGATTATTTACGCGCTGCCGCCGATGGTCAGGGTCACGTTGCTGGCGCTGGACGAAGTCGCCAGCGAAGTCGTCGAGGCCGGTGCCATGGCCGGTTGTTCGCGTTCCCAATCGCTGTGGAAAGTATTACTGCCTTCGGCCAAACATTCGCTGATGGTCGGCGTCAACCAGGTGGTCATGCTGTCACTGAACATGGTCATCATCGCTTCTATGATCGGCGCGGGTGGCCTCGGTCACGATGTGCTCACCGCGCTGAAACGCCTCAAGATCGGCGAAGGTTTTGAAGCCGGCATCGCCATTACCCTGCTGGCGATAGCGCTGGATCGAATCAGTCAGGCCTATGCCAACCGACCGCCACCGCTGCATTTTCAAGCCGGGCGCAGCCTGTGGGCGCGCCACCCGCACAAGATCCTGTTTATCGCCATAGTCGCCCTGACCTGGTGGCTGGGCGTCTATTTCCCGGCGATGAATACCTACCCCGAGGGCTGGCAACTGACCACGGGGCAATTCTGGGGCGACCTGGTACGACATATCAATATCAACTATTTCGATGTCCTCGAAAGCATCAAGAATTTCCTGCTGCTGAATATCATGATTCCGTTCAAACGCTTCCTGCTCGACCTGCCCTGGGTCGGCGTGGTGGCCATGCTGGCGCTGGGCGGCTGGCAGCTCGGCGGCTGGCGGCTGGGCTTGCTGACCGCATCATTATCCACTTTTATTGCCGTGGTCGGATTGTGGGACAAGGCTATGGTAACCCTTTATCTTTGCGGCATATCGGTTGTCATCGCCAGCCTGATCGGCATACCTATAGGCATCTGGGCCGCGCGCAACGAGCGCGTGCACCGCATCGTCAGCGTGGTCATAGATACGCTGCAAACCCTGCCCAGCTTTGTTTACCTGATGCCGGTGGTGATGTTGTTTCGCGTCGGCGATTTCGCCGCGATGCTGGCGGTAATCGCTTACGCGGTGACCCCGGTGATTCGCTACACCGATCACGGTATCCGCCAGATCGCACCCGACCTGATCGAAGCCTCGCTGCAGGCCGGATGCACCCGCGGCCAGCTATTGCGTAAGGTACAGATGCCGCTGGCACTGCCGCATATTATGCTCGGAATCAACCAGACCATCATGATGGCGCTGTCGATGCTGGTGATTACCGCCTTGGTAGGTACCCGCGAGCTCGGCCAGGAAGTGTATATCGCCTTGACCAAGGCAGATTCCGGGCGCGGCATTATCGCCGGTGTCTGCGTGGCCTTCATCGCCATCATCGCCGATCGCATGATCGGTGCCTGGGCGATGCGGCGCAAACGTGAGTACGGATTGCAATAATGCAGCGCGTCAATCAACAGTGAACAAGAGAGATCATGAATAAGGACAAGAAAGTACCGGCCCAGGCAAAAATAGTCATTATCGGTGGCGGTATCATCGGCTGCTCCACCGCCTACCATCTCGCCAAAATGGGCTGCAACGATGTCGTCCTGCTGGAAAAGGGCAAGCTCACTTCCGGGTCGACCTTCCACGCAGCAGGGCTGGTGGGCCAGTTACGCAGCAATGCCAATATCACCCAATTACTCGGCTACTCGGTGGAACTGTACAAATCACTGGAACAGGAAACCGGGCTCGCCACTGGCTGGAAAATGAATGGCGGACTGCGCCTCGCCTGTAATCCGCAGCGCTGGATCGAAGTGAAACGCCAGGCGACCACCGCGCATTCCTTCGGCCTCGACATGCATCTGCTCAGCCCCGCCGAGGCCCAGGACCTGTTCCCGGTAATGCAAATCGACGATCTGGTTGGTGCAGCCTTTCTGCCCACCGACGGCCAGGCCAACCCATCGGACATCACTCAATCACTGGCCAGCGGCGCACGCAAAGGCGGCGTACAAATTTGTGAAGACACCGAGGTAACCGGGTTTGAATTTGAGGCCGATCGATTGCGCAGCATTCACACCAGCAATGGCAATATCGCCTGCGATCGCGTGGTCATCTGCGCCGGGCAATGGTCGCGCCAACTGGGGCAGCTGGCCGGGGTTAATGTCCCGCTGGTTTCGGTTCAACACCAGTACCTGATCACCGATAAAATCGACGCGGTACCGGGCAATCTGCCGACCCTGCGCGACCCCGACCGGCTCACCTATTTCAAGGAAGATGTCGGCGGCCTGGTGATGGGTGGCTACGAACCCAACCCGATACCCTGGGCGCAGCAGGGCATACCCGAGGGTTTTAACTTTACCCTGCTGGACAATGACATGGATCACTTCGAGCCGCTGATGGAGCAGGGCATAGCCCGGGTACCGCTACTCGCCGAGGCCGGCATCAAGCAAATGATCAACGGCCCTGAAAGCTTCACCCCGGACGGTAACTTCATCCTCGGCCTCGCCCCCGAACGCGACAATGTCTATGTTGGTGCCGGTTTCAACGCCTTTGGCATAGCCTCCGGCGGTGGTGCCGGTATGGCGCTGGCAGAATGGGTATTGAAAGGCGAACCCCCCTTCGACTTATGGCCGGTGGATATACGCCGCTTCGGCCAGCCGCATCGCGATGTCGAGTGGGTGCGTAAGCGCACACTGGAGGCTTACTCGAAACACTACACCATGGCCTGGCCCTTCGAAGAGAATCAGTCCTGCCGTCCCAGTCGGCGCTCGCCGCTGTACCACAGCCTGAAATCTCAGGGTGCCTGTTTCGGAGAGAAAATGGGCTGGGAAAGACCCAACTGGTTTGCGGCCAGCCCCGAAGCCGCTGTTGACAAATACAGTTTCGAGCGGCAGAACTGGTTCGATGCGGTCGGTGAGGAACACCGCGCGGTACGCGAACGCGTGGGCCTGTTCGACCAGAGCTCTTTTGCCAAGTACCGTGTCAGAGGTAAGGACGCCGAGCGTGCGCTCGGCTGGATTTGCGCGAATAACGTCAGCGGCCCGCCAGGAACGGTAAGTTATACGCAAATGCTCAACCATAGAGGCGGCATAGAAAGCGATTTAACCGTGACAAGAATTGCCGACGATGAATTTTATCTGGTCACAGGTACAGGCTTCGCCAGCCATGATCTCGACTGGATCAAGCGCAACATTCCCGGCGATTGCGATGTTTCCATCGATGATGTGACCAACGCCTGGGCGGTGTTGTCGCTGATGGGGCCCAGGGCAAGAGATTTACTGCAGCCACTCGTGCGTGAAGACATTTCCGATAGCGCCTTCCCCTTTGCCAGCATGCAATCGATTTACCTGCAGGGTGCCAGTGTTCGCGCCCTGCGCGTCAGCTACGTCGGCGAACTCGGCTGGGAACTGCATGTGCCGGTGGAGTCAGCGAGCGCGGTTTACCAATTGTTGATGACCGCCGGTGAGCAACACGGCATAGCGAACGCGGGTTACCGCGCGATCGAATCGCTACGCCTGGAAAAAGGCTACCGCGCCTGGGGCGCCGACATCGGGCCCGATTACTCGCCGTTGCAGGCCGGTCTCGGCTGGGCGGTGGATTTGAAATCAGGTAAGGCGTTCCTCGGACGCGAGGCAATCCTCGAGCAAAAACAACAGGTCTTGCAAAAATCACTGAGTTGTTTCACCCAGCCCGACCGCGAGTTGATACTGCTCGGCCGCGAAACCATCTATAGGAACGGCAAGCGCGTCGGCTGGTTGTCCAGCGCCGGCTGGGGCTATAGCGCCGCATGTAATATCGGCTTCGGCTACGTACGTGATGCAGATGGTGTCGACAAGGCTTATCTTGAAGCGGGTAGTTACGAGCTCGAAGTCGCCGGTGAGCGTGTCGCCTGCGAGCTACAGCAGGGCGTGATTTACGACCCCAAAATGCTGAAAATGAAATGCCAGGCGGTCACTTAGCCGCGGCTTCATTTTTCGCCGAGGGTTAATTCCCGGGCATTTTTCACCTGGTTGACCACACTAAAAAAGGCACTGATCAAACGTGATTGCTTGCGCTCCTTGAGGCAATTCACATGCGCCGTGGTGTAAATTTCCGCGTCTGAAATTTGCAGCATGCGAATTTCCGGATGCGGGATAAATTCGATATCCGATACCACGCTAATACCTATACCTCTGGCTACTGCCAACCACACCGCTTCGCGGCTGCCAATCTCCATAATCGAGGCAATGGAAACCCCGCTGCGCTTCAGCGCCGCTTCGAAGGCAAGCCGCGTGGTGGAGCCTTTTTCGCGCAATACCATGCGCTCGCCTTCCAGTTGTTTGATGGATATAGACTTGCGTTTGGAAAAGGGGTGCGATTTATGAACAATCAGATTCACCGGGTGACGGCTATAGGGCATCGCGTAAATACGCGGGTCGTCTTCGACGTGGGCTAGCACCGCCACGTCTACCGAGTAGTCCAGCAGCAGCTCCACCATTTCCCGGGAATTACCCACCGCAACGGTCAACTTGATATCCGGGTAAAGCTCGCTGAAGGCACTCAACATTTCGGTCGCATGGTAGGGACCAACCGCACCGACGTGCAACATACCGGTATTAAAACCGCCGAAGGCATGCAGTAGATTCCGCGCTTCGCTCTCCAGGTCTATGATTCGGCGGGTGATCTGAAACAATTCCCTGCCGGCTTCGGTCAATTCGACGCGACGTCCCCGGGGGTGAAACAATTCCACATCGAAGTAGTTTTCGAGTTTTTTCACATGGCTGGTCAGGGTTGGCTGGCCGACATTAAGCACCCGTGACGCAGCGGTAAAACCACCTTCTGCGGCGACACCATGGAAAGCTTTAAGCTGGGTAAAGAACAATAAATTACCTCATAACCTATTCATTTAATCAATGGATTTTATCGATTATTTGTATTTGTTCAATAGTTTAATTCGTGTGATGATTTCCCGGCTAGAATAAAAAACAAAATGACATCGGCACTTTGATCGCGGTCAACAGCATGGCCTTCCGATCTAAACAAATGGATTATTAAAATTATCGATCCATCACAGGAGGCTTCAAATGTTTAACAAAATTAAAGACCCTGCTAATCAACCAACCAACATGCTAACGCGCCTGAGTGTACTTTCTTCCGCCGTAGTTGTTACGGCAACGCTAATGTTCGGCGCCACACAACCGGCGGCGGCTGCAGAGTGTGAAAACCCGGAAGCATTGACATTCGCGATGATACCCGAATTACAGCTTTATAAACCCGTAACCGATCGCATGGCCAGATTAACCGGAAAGAAAATCCAGTTCTTCATGCCAACTTCATACGCCTCGGTGGTCGAAGGCATGCTCAGCAAGTTTGTCGACGTGGCCGTACTCGGCCCCTATACCTACGTCATCGCCAATGAAAAAGATCCCAATATCGAAGTCTTCGCCACCTACGCGAAGAAACCCGGTTATTTGCAGGAAGAAGGCCCCGGTTATCGCGGTGTACTGATTTCCAAGCGAGGCAGCAAGTTCACTACTATCGATTCTCTCAAGGGCTCCATACTGGGCTTGACTGACCCGGGGAGCACTTCGGGTAACCTGTTACCTCGTGTGGTTTTTTCCAAGGTAATCGGTACCGACCTGGAAAAGTTTTTCGGCAAGGTTGCTTATACCGGTAGCCATGAGCTGTCTACTGTCGCGGTACTGGAAGGCAAGGTCGACGCAGCATTCGTTGCCTCGCATCGCTTCGATAACGTGGCCGCCAAAGGTGAAGCATCGCTGGATGCAATCAATATCCTGTGGAAGTCCAATCCCATTCCGCAAGATCCGTTTGTCTATCGCAACACGCTTTGTGACGATATCAAGGCACAGATCGCCGAGACCTTTCTCGGGCTGAAGGATGAGCCAGCGGCGAAGAAGTTTCTCGATAATGTAAAATCGAATACCTTCGTACCGATGAAATCATCCGATTACGACATCATTCGCGACCTGAAAAAAGCGAAAGACGAACGTAAAAAAGCAGGATAACAAAAGCCAAACTCTCCCTGGCGACTGGGTGCGGCTAGTAATATGCTGCACCCGGC
>CAXBMV010000073.1:0-9157 GCA_963976575.1 uncultured Gammaproteobacteria bacterium
CGCTGGCGAGCCGCCCCGGCAGGCAGACTATGGCATGGCCAGCGGTATATTCAATGTGCGTCAGGCCCATTCCGACGAAGACTGGCTAGTCTACATGGAAGCAACCCTGGACAGGCTGGATGAAACCAGCAGGATCGGGTTTTCGTTTAACTGCCTGACCCGATATTCCGATACGGACAAGATGCGAGACTACTTATATTACGCCGACCCCTGTGGCTTGTTCGACTATTGCAAACGCCGTTATTCGCGCAATGTTGCGTTGCTGCATGACTATGGGCTTTATGAGTTTACGATTCTGGTGAGGAAAGAGTGATGAAAAAACCACTGCTTATTTTTGGCTCCGGGGATCTTGCGCAACTGGCTCACTATTATTTCAGCAAGGATTCCGACTATGAAGTGGTTGCCTTTACGCTGGACGGCGAATACATCGATAGCGACGAATGCTGCGGTCTGCCGCTGGTAGCATTCGAGCGGATAAGCGAACGCTATGCACCCGCCGGGCATACTATGTTTGTCGCGCTGAGCTATTCCAAACTCAACCAGCTGCGCAAAGATAAATACCTGGCCGCAAAATCACTCGGCTATGCAAGCACCAGTTACATCAGCTCGCGGGCCAGCCTGTTGAACGACGGCCGTATCGGTGATAACTGCTTCATACTCGAAGACAATACCATCCAGCCATTCGTCACTATCGGCAATAACGTTACCCTGTGGAGTGGCAATCATATCGGTCACCACTCGACCATCAAGGATCACAGCTTTATCGCATCGCATGTGGTTGTTTCCGGCGGCGTCGAAATTGGCGAACAGTGTTTTATCGGCGTGAATGCAACCCTGCGCGACCACATCAAAATTGGTGATCGCTGTGTCATTGGTGCCGGTGCGTTAATGCTGGCTGATGCCGAAGCCGAGGGCGTTTACATGGGCAAGGCAACAGAGCGCTCAAAAGTACCCAGCAGCAAGCTTCGGGGCATATGAGCAATCAATGGCAAAAGCTCGGCCTGCTGTATTGTCCTCAGGCGTCTGGTCGCCACCCGAAGCTCAAAACCCACGCAGCAAACCCTTTGCCGGTGCAGATCCAAGGCGATTTGTATCGAATTTTTTATAGCGCCCGGGATGACGAGAATCGCTCCTCGGTGGCAGCAGTTGATATCGACATCGCAACAGGCCTGGTGGTCGAAGATCACTACCAGCCTTTTTTTGAACACGGCCCGGCGGGCAGTTTTTACGCCGAGGGCGTCAGCATAGGCTGTTGCTACGAAGTTGATCAGCAGCGCTACCTGCTTTTTATGGGCTGGCAAAACGCGACCGAGGGCCATTGGCGCGGCGATATCGGTCGACTGCGCCTGTGGTACGGTTCGACGCGAAGCTGGGATGCTGGAAATGGTGAAATGTTGCATGTCATCAATGGCGCAGAATCCAGCAATGGTCATGACTGGAGCAGACAGGGTCTCGCCGTCCCCTTCGAACTCGGTACAGCGCAGGCTTTTTCCAAACCTTCGGTGGTGCGCGACAGGCGCAGCGGAAACTACTCGATGTGGTTTTCCTGCCGCGGTGGCGGGGGCGACAGCTATCGCATAGGTTATGCGACCAGCGAGGATGCAATCGATTGGCGCCTCGACAATGCAAACGCCGGCATTAGTGTTTCAGCCGACGGCTGGGATTCCGCGATGATCGAGTATCCCCATGTTTTCGATCATGGCGCACAGAGGTATATGCTTTATAACGGCAACGATTATGGTAAATCCGGATTCGGTCTGGCGGTTTTGAATAATGGTTGAAGCTTCCCACCCTGAATTGAAAAACGCCTGGCTGCGACAATTGATTCGTTATGGGCTGGTCGGCGTCGCCATCAACCTGTCGGGCTATCTGGTTTACCTGTTGCTGACTTATTTCGGGGTCTCACCAAAAATCACCATGAGCATGCTTTACTTTATTGGAGCTGTCGCTGGTTTCTGGGGTAATCGCAAGCTGACCTTCGCGCATCAGGGTAGCCTGCTCGGCTCGGGCGCACGCTATACGCTGGCGCATGCGCTTGGATATTTGATCAACCTGACTATCCTGATTGTGTTTGTCGACCGGCTTGGCTATGCCCACCAATGGGTTCAGGCGGTTGCAATTTTCGTGGTCGCAGGCTACCTGTTTATCGCTTTCAAACTCTTTGTTTTTGCAAAATCGAATAATTCGACAGGCAGGGAAACGTGAAGCGCTGCCTGTCCTGCGATAACACTTTTGACAGCAGCGATGTCAGCTGCCCGGTTTGTGCATTCAAGCCTGAGCTTATCGATGGCTTCGAAGCCTATGCCAGCGATTACGCCAACGAAGGTGGCGGTTTCAAGGCGAGCTATTTTGCAGAATTGGCTGGCAATGAAGCAGGGCACTTCTGGTTCCAGATGCGCAACAAACTGATTCTTTGGGCGCTCGAGAAATACTGTTCGGGGTTTCAGTCTTACCTTGAAATTGGATGCGGCACCGGTTTTGTGCTGTCCGCTGTTGCACGTCAATATCCGTCGGTGCAGTTGAACGGCAGCGAAATATTCGTATCGGGCCTTGGCTTTGCCGCCGAACGATTGCCGGGGGTAAAGCTGATGCAAATGGATGCAAGGCATATTCCTTTCGAGAATGAATTTGACGTTATCGCTGCCTTCGATGTCATCGAGCATATCGCAGAAGACGAAGCGGTATTGGCGCAAATGTTTTCCGCGTTAAAACCGGGCGGTTATCTGCTTTTGACTGTGCCACAACACGCCTGGCTCTGGAGCCCGGCCGATGACTATGCCTGTCACCAGCGACGATATTCTGCAGGCGAATTGCTGCGCAAGGTCGAGGATGCCGGCTTTCGCAGCCTGAGAAGTACTTCCTTCGTCTCAATCCTTTTGCCGGCGATGATGGCCTCGCGGTTTTACCAGAAACTGGCGTCCAGATCTGAATTCGACGCCAGCGCCGAATTTGCGATATCGCCCTGGCTGAATCGATTGTTTTCCAGCCTGTTGAGTCTCGAACTGGGCATGATAAAACTGGGCATTAATTTCCCACTGGGTGGTACCAGGTTACTGGTAGCCAGAAAAAACGAAGCGATACAGGAGCAGCAATGAGCGACAACAAGGTTCCGTTTAACAAACCTTTTCTCACCGGCCGGGAACTGTCTTATATCGCCAAGGCGCACGAGGGCAACATGCTGGCCGGTGACGGCCCATTCACCGCCCACTGCCATGAATGGTTGCAGCAAAGAACCGGATGTCAAAGGGCCCTGCTGACGCACTCCTGTACGGCGGCGCTGGAAATGTCTGCGCTGTTGCTCGATATCCAGCCGGGCGACGAAATCATCATGCCGTCTTTCACCTTCGTATCGACCGCTAACGCCTATGTACTTCGCGGCGGCGTGCCGGTTTTCGTGGATATTCGTGCCGATACGCTGAATATCGATGAGCAGTTGATCGAGGCAGCAATAACTAAGCGCACGCGGGCCATATTACCGGTTCATTATTCGGGTGTCGGCTGCGAAATGGATGCCATAGGCGCGATCGCTAAAGATCATGGCCTGAAGGTCGTGGAAGATGCCGCGCAGGGCGTGATGGCGACCTATAAAGGTCGTGCACTGGGCAGCATCGGCGATCTCGGATGTTTCAGTTTCCACGAAACCAAGAATCTGATTTCGGGTGAGGGCGGTGCGCTACTGGTGAATAACCCGGACATGTCGACCCGCGCCGAGATTATTCGCGAAAAGGGAACCGACCGCAGTCGTTTTTTTCGGGGAGAAGTGGATAAGTATACCTGGCAGGAAATGGGTTCGTCCTATCTGCCGGGTGAATTGATCGCCGCCTTTTTGTGGGCACAACTGGAAGAGGCAGAATCGATCACCGCCGACCGCCTGAAGGCCTGGGATTATTATCATCAGGGCATAGTCGACCTTGAAACCAGAGGCAGCGTTCAGCGCCCATATATACCCGAACACTGTCAGCACAATGCGCATATGTATTACCTGTTGCTGGATCAGGGCATGGACAGGAGAAAGCTGCTGGAAAAACTGGACGCGGCTGGTATCAACGCCATTTCTCATTTCGTTCCCTTACATAACTCGCCGGCCGGGAAGCGCTATGGGTGCATACATGGCTCCATGCAGAAAACCGAAAACCTGGCCGCGCGCCTGGTGCGTCTGCCCCTGTGGAAGGGCATTAGCAACCAGCAGCAAGACCGGGTGATCGAGGTCTTAAGCGAGGCCGTTAAGGGCTAGCCGCTGGATCCGGATCAATTGTTAGCGCTGTTCGCTGCCGAAAAAAGCCTGCCACAATTGCCTTGCGGGATAATGCTGTCCAGCGGCAGTTTCAATTCGGGCCGCTTTTCAAGCAGGCTTTTCGTAATCGACAGGCGGTAGTTTTCACTCTCGGCAGAGAGCGCACGGCGCTGTTTCAATTTTTCCAGCAACGACACGGCGATGGCCAGTTCGGTATCCGGGAGTTCCCGCTTCTTCAGCGTCACCCAGGACTCGGACAGGACGGTGAGCAGCAAGTTTTCCGTGGCATCATAATTCTGATCATTCAAGGCGGCGTAAGCCATCATCAGTAGATCCAGCGAATCTAATTCTTCGATAGCGCCGAAATAATGCAAGGCCTGTTTGACAAGATTGGTTTCCAGGGCGATATAACCGAGTAGGCGTTGCTGGTAAGCAGAGCGTATCTCCGCGTTGTCCATGGCTGCAAAAAATGCCTCGGCGTTGGCGCTCTGATTCAACTTGCCAAGGGACGCTAGAATCGGTGTCAGTGCCGAATCTGGCGGAAGAATCTGCTGTGCTTTTTTGTATTCGTCAGCCAGCCCGGGCTGGTATCCGCTGCGCCAGCACATGGGGAAGTACATAATCCGGCTGGCAAGCGGGAAATAGTTGTGCGCTGAAGTCATCAGCACAAAGTGTTTGCTGACATATTCCACCGCCAGCGGGTTCGAATTATCGCCGACGGCAGGCAAGGCCAGGTTTAACGGAAAAATGGCAAAATCGATGCCATAGCGATTCACTTCGGGCGTCATCGACTGGCCCGATTCGGCGCTGTAAAGCGACACATATCGACGTGTGAAATCGATGGGATAAAGCACATTGGTTCTGCCATCGATGTATATCTTGAACTCGGGTGACAACTGATAGAGCAGATAGCCGCCATCGCGCAGGCGGTTAAATATCCTGCCACCCTGCGGATAGGTTTCTTTCAGATAGGAAACTATGTCGACGGGGAAATCATCGGCGTTGGAGTTTTCATGGAATTCTTTCGCCTTGGAGGCGGAAAGGAAAACACCGGAAATGGCCAATACCAGGGTTAAGAAACGCAGCAGATTGGCGAACGCAGGGCTTATTTGCTTGAACACCCTGGCGAAGTCGACCTTCGATAGAGAGAAAGCCAGCAACAGAAAAATAACTAAACCGGCCATGGATACAAGGCTGAAGGCGCTCCAGAACTGAAAGGCAAAAATACCGCTTAACAGCGCCAGCCCATATTGCCTTTGTATGGCGAGCGCGATCACCAGATAAGCCGCAACCACGAAAAATAGCGTAAACAGCGAGCTGTTAGGCACGGACTCGGCGGTGTTTTGCAACTCATTGACGATTTGCCCCCAGCCGCCGGAAACATTGAGCATTGAAAACAACGGATGCTGGAATTCCGGATTGATGAAGCCGATCAGAAATAGAACTGCACCCCAGCCTGCCCAGCGCTGCCAGGTCACTGCTTGCGGTGATTGACGCAGAATGTCGATGGCCTTGTCGAGAAACAGGCCGAAGAAAATCACGTATCCGATTATAGGGGCGTGATAGTTCACCCAGAATAGTTGCAATACCGCGATGGCCACCAGATTTCTGTGGCTGAAGGATGCGCTCGCTTTCAGATAGAAAACAAGCGCCAGCACAACCAGCGCATTGTCAAAAATTTCCGGCCTGCTGTGGCTGTAGCGGTACATGACAAACAAAAAGAGGTAGGGCAGGGTGACCGCGATGATGTACCAGGGTGTCTTCACCTCCCTGTAAAAGCCGTAAACCGCGGCCATCAACAAGATAAAGGAAAAGAACTTGATGAGCTGAAATCCCTCGGGGGTGCCAAACGCGGAGACGAATGTAGCGAGCAATATCTGGAATAGATAGGGCAGCGATGCAATGGCCTGTCCTGCATGGGTGTAGCTGTAATGATCGACTCTCGGAGAGAGACCGCTGCCGAGCAAGTCCTGCCCCATCTTCAAATGCCAGTAAGCATCGTAGGAAACGTATTCGGTAAAAGAGGCATACAGGAAAATAGCGAAGCCCAGCGCAAATATCGCCGTAGTAATCACCGCAGGGTGGTTGTTTTTAAGCCAGTTCATAGTGGTTGTTAAGAATTTTGGTGAGCGGTTCCAAGAGTATAGGTGAATCGACCGCCGGGTGAAGAAATAGTGTCTTGTACAAGCTATTACCGGAATGGCTCGCTACAGGCCATGTTCTTCAATGCGAAACCTTCACAATCGCCAGTCGTCAGCGAGCTGTTACAGACTGATAAACGATCAAATTTGAAGCTGTGGTAATGCGAGGGAGGAGGGTAATAAGACCTGGCTTTTGTATCCTGATCTACGTCATGCAGCCCAGAACGAGAAAAGCCGGCTGAACTCATTCAAACCGGCTTTCAATTTGCAATTGCGCATAGTAAAAGGCCTGTCCAGGCAAGGGAAGTCGCCATTTTATACTGGACGCAGAAAAATTTTGTGAACAAAAAATAAGATGTGGCGTTGAATAAAGTTCAAATCATTGGCTTCACAGTATCATTCAGGTATCCGAAAAGCATGGTTCGGTGTATTCGGGAATGTGTTGTTTAAAGCAGTCAACGAAGGCATCCAGAATCTTTGATTGGGATCGATCCAGCGGGAACAGAATATCAAGTTCGTAATTGATGCGCGGGCGAAAAGGCTTCATCACAAGCCCCGACCCAGCGTATTGTCGCGCTGTGTAAGGGTCGGAAATCGTAACTCCGCTACCATTCTCAACAAATGAACAGCATGTTGAAAAGAAATGGGTTTCCGCAACCACCTTCCAGCGCGCCTTGGCGTCAGCGAAGGCATGACTTAGTCGGTAATATGTCGAATGATCATTGTATATCGATATGAATGGCTCGCCGTCTAGATCTGTCGGGGTGATGATTTCCTTGCTTGAAAGACGGTGTCCTGCCGGTAGGACGCAAACACATTCTGCCGAGATACGTTCAGTCCGAACACCTGGGTGCTCGACAGGTGGTTCAGCGATACCGATGTCAAACTGTTGCTTTGGGATCATCTCGCGGACAATCGCCGAACTGCGAGAGAGCAGTTTGAATTGCACGTCTGGATGAGTTTCCAGAAATTTGGAAACAACCATGGGCAAGAAATGAACTGCTATTCCTGGCTGCGAAGCGACAACAAGCCGGCCGGTGTTCATATTACGTATTTCCTGAGCGGTACGGACTGTATTGTCCATGCTATCGAGGGTTCTATTTGCCTCTTCGTAAAAGTAGGCCGCTTCCGATGTTGGTTGTAAGCGGCCTTTGCGTCGCTTGAATAAAGAGAAACCGATTTCGTGTTCGAGTGCGGCAATGACGTTGCTAATCGATGGTTGAGATACGCGCAGCAACTCTGCCGCTCGAGTCATAGTACCGGTGAGCATCACGGCGCGAAAGCACTCAAGTTGTCGTAAATTCATCCGGATCCTCCTGTGAGTCGTATAGCCTAAGTTTATAGTATATTAAATTAATATTATTAGACATTATAGTGATGTTTCTGTTCAATATGTCTGGACTGGTAAGTTCATATTGCAGATTTAAGGATTACTTGTTCAATCCGCTACTCGGGGCAGTACTTATGAAAGAAGCGTTGAGGTTTGAGTCGGTAACGAAAAAGTACGACGAGTTCACTGCTCTCGACAACGTCAGTCTGGACATTCAGTCCGGAGAGTTTATGACGCTCCTGGGGCCATCTGGGTCGGGCAAGACGACGATGCTCATGACGATAGGTGGTTTTGTCGAACCGACGGCTGGCCGTGTGACAGTAGACGGTCGTGAAATAACCCACCTTCCACCAGAGAATCGAAACTTCGGACTAGTCTTTCAGGGCTATGCTCTTTTTCCGCATCTTACTGTTTGGGAGAACGTGTTTTATCCTTTGCGTGTTCGCGGAATGTCAAAGTCCGCAGCGGCGTCAAAGGTGAGCGATGTTCTTGACCTTATTCAACTCTCACAGCTGTCAGAACGCTACCCAAAACAGTTGTCTGGTGGGCAACAACAGAGGGTTGCGCTTGCGCGCGCTCTGGTTTTATTGCGAGATGGGCAAATCGAACAATTGGGGACGCCTTCCGAATTATATGAAAACCCCGCATCCATCTTCGTCGCTAATTTTCTTGGGAAAAGTAACTTTATCCCCGTCCAGAACCTCAGGGTTGAAGGTAAGGATGTGGGTTATCAAGTGGGGCAGGAGCAATTCAGGCTTTCTCAAGACGGTAAACAGTTGCCGCAGGCGGATGAACTTTCTCTGGCCTTACGCCCGGAGAGACTCGCGCTTTACAGTAATCGTGAAGATGCGCCAGAGAATTGCCTGGTGGGCAGGGTAGAGAAGGTCACTTATTTCGGCCAGCTATACGAGGCGATTGTCGCTACTGAGTCGGCGGGTGATTTGTTGGTAACAGTTGATCTTGCACATAGCAAACCAAGCGTTGGTGAGCAGGTCTGGATTGGCTGGGAAGTTGATAGTGGCGTTATTTTGGCTGGACGCCCTGTAGAAGCGGACGATGCTTATGCCGGTTAACGCCACTACCGATACCAGGCCGTTCCTGTTCGGAAAGGATACCGCTTATTGGTTGATGGTCCTGTTGCCAGCCGTATTTCTGGCGACCTTGTATCTTGCCCCGGTGATTTCAGTGATGGTTCGTAGCGTTACAGAACCATCGCTCGGGTTTGGTAACTATGCCATTATTTTTGAAAACAAAGCGATTCAAAACGTCCTTGGAAAAACCCTCTATATCTGCGCAGTGACGACGGCGCTTACGCTACTTTTTGGATATGCCACCGCGTATGCGATGTGCCGCATGCCACCCCGTGAACAGCGGTGGATGTTTTTTCTCGTAATCCTGTCGTTCTGGATTTCGGTCCTGATACGTACCTTTGCGTGGATTGCTGTATTGCAA
>CAXBMV010000074.1:0-9115 GCA_963976575.1 uncultured Gammaproteobacteria bacterium
TGTGCACAGTCCTTGAAAGGCCTGGGCGCTACCGTCATGGTGACCGAGATCGATCCTATCTGCGCCTTGCAGGCTGCGATGGAAGGCTTCCGCGTGGTCACGATCGAGGACGTATGCAATCAGGTAGACATCTTTGTAACCACCACTGGTAACTTCGACGTCATTCGCCACGAACATATGCTGAAAATGAAAGACCAGGCGATAGTCTGCAATATCGGCCACTTCGACAATGAAATACAGGTAGCCGAGTTAAAGCAGTACGAGTGGGACAACATCAAGCCGCAGGTTGATCATGTTATTTTTCCGGATGGCAAGCGCATCATCCTGCTCGCCGAAGGTCGCCTGGTAAACCTGGGTTGCGCCACTGGACATCCCAGTTTCGTCATGTCCAATTCCTTTACCAATCAGACGCTGGCACAGATGGAAATTTTCTGTAACCCCGGCAAGTACGGGAACGAGGTTTACACGCTGCCCAAGCAACTGGATGAAGAAGTGGCGCGTCTGCACCTGGAAAAGATTGGCGCGAAACTGACCCGCCTCAGCGAGAAGCAGGCCGATTATATCGGCGTCTCGGCCGATGGCCCCTACAAGCCGGAGCACTACCGCTACTAGGCCCCGGTCGGTCGGCATGCGCAGCTCGCGTCTCTACGTTGCGGATGATTTGTCGGCGGGTGCCGAAATCCTGCTGGATCAAACTGCCAGCCATTACCTCAAGCATGTGCTGCGCCTGAAAACAGGCGCAGCCGTAGTATTGTTCAATGGCATGCATAGCAGCGACTTCCATGGTCGCGTTGAACTCGGGCCACGCAAGGTTGCTGTTCACATCGAAGCCAGCAGCGTGGTGGATATGGAATCGCCGCTATTGAGTGAAATTATCCAGGGCCTCGGACGCTCTGATCACAGCGACTGGACCATCCAGAAAACCACAGAACTCGGGGTCAACAGGATCAGCCTGTTCAACGCCGAGCGTAGCCAGAAGCATTTGAAAGCATCCCAGGTGGAAAAGAAACTCGCCCATTGGCGCGGTGTCGCGATCAGCGCCTGCGAGCAATGTGGAAGAGCGCTCATCCCGGAAATCGTCTTTTATCCCGGTCTCGTCCCGGCGATGCAGGCCGCCAGCGCGCAAGCCAGGTTTTTGCTCGACTTTAAGGCCGTGTCCTTGCAAAGCGAACTGCGCGCGACGCAAGCCAGCAGTCTGTCGATACTGCTGGGCCCGGAAGGTGGATTGAATGAAAAGGAAATCAATAGCGCGGTGACAGCGGGTTATCGCGGGGTCAGCCTCGGCCCACGGGTGCTGCGTACCGAGACAGCCGCGGTTAGCGCGCTTGCCATAGCGCAGTCCTTTAGCGGTGATTTGAAATAAGCGACTGACCCGGTTTTTGGCTGGTCAAAAATGACGAACGCTATCTGCCTGCTTTGCCCCGGACGGGCGAGTGAAAAGTCTTGCGCAAGCAGCTAACGGCTTAGCTCTTCGATGCGCCCTTCGTTATATTCCAGCTTCAACTCGGCAATAATCTTGTCCAGGTCAGGAACTGCGCGCTGCAATTGTTCATCATCAACCCGCGAAGCAAGGTAAGGGCTTAAACCCTCGTTGCTGGGTGATTCCATCGAATCTGATTCGGCCAGATAGGCGCGCGGAATGTCCTGCATGTGTATTCCGAGGTAAGGCAAATCCGGGTCTTTTTCCGGGTTGTAGATAATCGCAATGCGCCCACGCGGGCTGACCCCTGCAGTGGCAATTCCGCAGATTTGTTCGACCGCAACCACGGGTACGTAGACGCCCCGCCACAACACCAGGCCGGCAAACCAGTCGCTGCTATCTTTGAGCGCGCGTGGCGTCGAATAGCCGATAATTTCAGCCACCGCCGAATTGGGTACCAGCAGATTCAGCGATGTCAGCGGCAAAAGCATACAGCGAACAGCGGTGGGTTTATCGCTCATAGCAGCAAACCATTCACTGGCCTACCGCCAGTGCATTTTGAATATTTTCGATCAACTCTTCTTCCTGGTAGGGTTTGCCCATGTAATTGGCAACGCCTATTTCGAAAGCCCTGTCGCGATGTTTTTCGCCGGTACGAGAGGTAATCATGATAATAGGAATGCGCGAATAACTCGCTTCATTCTGCATATGCGTAGCCAGTTCAAAACCATCCATGCGCGGCATTTCTATATCCAGCAGCATCACATCGGGCCGTACGTCCTGCAACTGTGCCAGAGCATCGACACCGTCTTTTGCGGTGATGACTTCGAAATTGTGTCGTTCCAGTAGTTTGCTGGCAACGCGGCGCATGGTAATCGAATCATCCACAACCATGACCAGGCTGCGCACGGCCGCAACCGTTTCGTTGTCCTGATGATAAACAATCTTGACCGCACTTGTGCTGCTGTGCCGGATCAATCCATTCACATCGAGGATGAGCACCACGCTACCGTCGGCCAGAATGCTGGCCCCGGAGAGACCCTTCACCTGACTCAACTGCTTGCCCAGAGTTTTCACCACGATTTCACGGTTACCGATAATTTCGTCGACGTGCAGCGCCACGCGAATATCACCCGAGCGTGTCAGGATGATCGGCTGTTTATCATTTTCTTCGCCCGCCTTGAACTGGGCGCTCAGACCCACCAGCCTGGACAGATAGCGCAGCGCAAAGCGTTGCCCCGCGTATTCCAGCTCGGGGTCTTCCTGGCGATACTGCTCTACTATCTCGCGGTTATCGAGACGCGTAATACCCTCGATATTGATCAACGGGATCGCGTAGGTTTCATCTCCTGTGCGCACCAGAATGGCCTGGTTGATCGACAGCGTAAATGGCAGCCTGGCAACGAACGAGCTGCCCTGTGGAGTAGTTTCAATCTGTAAAGTGCCGCCGAGCTGCTTGATCTCGATATCGACCACGTCCATGCCCACGCCGCGGCCGGACATTTGCGTTACGTGCTCTGCGGTACTAAAGCCGGGTTCGAGTATGTATTGCACCAGATCGATATCAGGCACTTGCTGCGACTCTTCGATCAGGCCCAGTTGCAAGGCCCGGCCGCGAACCTTCTCGAGGTTCACACCGGCACCATCGTCGCTCACGCGGATAACAATATCCGAGCCGTCACGACTGATATCGATTGAAATACTGCCCGATTCCGGCTTGCCTTTCTTAACCCGTTCTACCGGTGTTTCTATGCCGTGCGACAAGGCATTGCGGATAATATGTTCCAGCGGTGCGACCATGCGATCTAGCACCTTGTTGTCGACTTCATTCTCTTCACCGGTAATCTTAAGCTCTGCCTTCTTGCCCAGTTCCTGGCTGCTTTGCCGAACCAGTCGACGCAGACGCGACAACAGGCCGGAAAATTTAACCATGCGGCTCTTGATCAAACCATCCTGCAAATCGGTATTAACCCGCGACTGTTGCAACAGCAGAGTTTCAGAGTCTTTTACCTGCTCGCCCAGCATGCCCTGCAGGCTGGACAAATCGTTTACCGATTCGCTGAGCGACTTCGACAATTCTTGGATAAGTGTGTAGCGATCCATTTCCAGTGGATCGAAATGATCCTTCTGGCTGGCCTCGCTGCGATGGCTGAAATGGATTTGCGCATCGGTTTCGGCTTCGAGATTGCGTAGTTGGCTTTTCAGTCGGGAAATGGTCTGCCCCAGTTCCCCGAGATAAGAGCCCAGTCCGGCTACCTGCTGTTCCATGCGCGCCCGATAAATACTGACTTCACCGGCAGAATTCACCAGGTTGTCGAGCAGATCGGAGCGTACTTTGATGACATCCTGTGAGGCGCGTTCGTTAGGCGAAAGCGGTTCGCTGGGAAGATTTTCACTGACGATGTCGATGGCTTCACTATCGACATCCATGCCTTCGTCGAGCGGCTCCTCGCTACGCTCTGCACCTATACCCCGACGCAGATTTTTCAGCAATTCCACATGCTCTTCGGAATCGCTCAGCGGCCTTCCCTGCTGGGCTTCGAGTACCTGCTTATGCAACAAGTCGAAGCAATCCCTCAATAAATCGGTTAAGTCTTCATTCTTTTCGACGCGACCATCGATGACAGCGATGAACATGGATTCCATTTCATGCGAGAGATCGCTGATCTGCTTGAGTTCAGCCATTCTTGCACCGCCCTTGAGCGTATGCAGGTAACGCTGCAATTCCATTACCGCGGTATAATCCATAGCCGCCATGTCATCACCCTGCTGTCGCATCCAGTCGTGCAGCGTGTGATCGCTCATTTCCAGCAACTCATTGGCTTCATCGATGAAGATGGTGAGCAACTCGTTGTCCTGTTCCGAATCTTCCGACTCGTTCATCATCGTCAGGGTATCGACAAAGTTGCCACCCGCTCCCTCTTCGTCCTCGGGGAGCTCGACGGTATGTTCTTCAAAATCCTCGGCCAGCGCTCTTAAGCTGATTTCCAGGTCCGCAGGGATGACGGGTAATTCCCGGGTCTCCACCAGGCTGCGCGTCATCGACTGTAGCGCGCGCTGACCTTCGCGGTAGAGCGCGACAATTTCGAGATCGAGCGCCAGATTCTGGGCTATGGCGGCCTTCAGCGGCTTTTCCAGAAGACTGGCGAGTTCACCGATGCTGGAAATATCGGCGGTGCGGGATGCCCCGTGTATGGTGTGCAAGGCGCGATAGATGGCCTCGCCAGGGACTAGCTCCTGAATTTTCTCGGCACGATCAAGGGCGGTACTTACTGTGCTTAGGTGCTGTTCGACTTCTTGTTGATAAATTATTAGCAGGTCCGGATCGAACGACAGGCCGGTTAGTTGGTCTTGATCTGGAGGGCTGGGCTCGCTTGCCTCTGCCGCTGTGTGCGTCAGTTGCTGCTCGCTTGTCGTATCTACGAAAGGGTCGGGTGGGACTCCCGTATTGTCGGCATCGCCTGCATCGGTCTGCTGCTGATCATCGGCATCGGCCTGCGTTTCCAGATCGTCTTCAGGCAGCGCACTCAAATCGATTTCTTCGGGCTCGTCCAGTTGCTGCACGTCGTCAGCCGGCTCGATAGACAATTCATCATCCGGGCCGCTTTCCAGGTTTATTTCTTCCGCTTCGAGTTCCAGCGATTCGGGGTCGTCCAGCTGTGGCACATCGATATCAATTTCATCGACTATTTCATCTTCGATCTGGCCCAGCTCGACCAGCTCGATTTCCTCGTCGAAGCCATTATTATCATCATCCTGTTGCTGCGCCTGCCCCGCCGGGGTCTGGGAATAATCTATCGCCTGAGTAAAGTCGGCAGAAAAATCATCTCCGGGCATTTCGACAATCTCGATGACTTCTTCTTCATCGTCATCGACTTCAAGATCAATCACTTCGGGAGGCGCGGCCAGTACGGTTTCATCAAAACGGTTTTCGTCAGAGGGATTTATTTCTTCGTCTGCTTCTTCGATTTTGAATTGCTGCAGCTGCGCCGGGTCAACCTGCATGGTGTCTGGTTCGACGGTGTCAAAAATAGCTTCCGGCTCCGATTCTTCGTCGGCCTCTGCCTCACTATCGTCTTCGCCATCCCCGGTGATGCGATCATAGGGAGATTCGATAGCAGACATTTGTCGGGTATGGTCGCTCAATACCTGATCAGCCTTGAATTCAGCCAGTGCCCTGGCCAGGCCTCGTAGATAATTGATTTCGTATTCGGGTGTCTTGCCGGTTTTTAATTCTTCCACCAGTTGTGGCAATGCTACGGCAGCCTCACCAACGGCCTTGATGACGCGAGGACTGGTGGCCACGGTTTTATCGAGGACCCGGTTTAACAGTTGCTCGAAATCCCAGGCAAACTCGCCTATTTTCATTGCCCCGACCAGTCGACCACTGCCCTTAATGGTGTGGAAGGCCCGACGAATATTTTTCACCGCATTTTCATCTTCAGGATGCAACATCCAGTCCTGTTGCAAGCGCTTGATGTTCTGCGATTCTTCGTCGGCTTCCTCCAGATAGATTTCAAGTATTTCCGGATCACTACCAGGTTTCAGCACTTCCAGTTCTTCGACTACCGGAACCACCTTGATCAAGTCTTCGGCACTGGCAGGAGCTGCCGCTACCGGCAGCTGTTCCTGTGGCGCAGATTCGACTGGCTCAGCCTGTTCGACTTCGGCCAGTTCCGGCTCCTCGTCAAGCTGGGCTGGTTCTGCAGGGACGGGCGACTCCGCCTTTTCTTCGATACTGATTTCGGCCGCGACTATGGCTTCGCTGCTATCTTCCGACTCGACTACCGCGGGTTTCTCAGGCTGCCCGACTGATTCGTCTGCCGCCAAAGACTCAATAACATCTTCATCGCTGTGCTCACTATCCTGCGCTTCGCTGATATCAGGCGTCGAATCACTTTCTTCGTCGACGATAACCAGCTCTTCGTTATCCTCGGCAGGGCTGATAATCTTTACATTCGACAGTAATTCCTGCAGCTGCACGTCGGCAAAATCAAGAATACTGTCGGCATCACTACGATGCTCGCCCAGCGCTTCGAGATAGTATTCGAGGCTGACCACAACCTGAGACAGTGCGTCGAGGCGATCACTCTCCATGAACTCGACAATGTCATATCCTTTTAGATAAGCCAGCAAGCCATTCACTACGACCACGGCACGCGGCTGGTTGAGCAATTCGAGTGCACCCCGGGATTCCTGCATCAACGCAATACAAAGCTGGATATTATCCCCGTGACTCGGGTCCTTGATGAAATCCAGTATCGCCGACTTGGTTTTCTGAATATCATCCAGTGCCGCCGTCACCACAGCAGTCAATACATTGTCCAGTTCAAAATCCTTGGAGACATCGGATTCCGATCTGGGTTCGTCGCTACCGGGCGCCTGGCGTTTTTGCATTTGATCCAGTGCCTGCTCTACCTGCAACAATTCTGCCGCCATCGACAACAACTGTTCTTCGCTGGCAATCTGTTTGCCCGAGATAATTTGTTTTACCGTTTCAATCTGCCCCTCGATCAGCTGGCGCTGCGAGCCCAGACCAATCATCGCCAGGGTATCTGAAATAACATGCATTTCCTGCGGCAGGTCCTTGATCAGCTCTACCTTTTTCAAATCACCATTAACATAGACTTCCAGCGTGGATTTAACCGATTCGATATCGGCTTTCACAGCCTCGGCCACGGTCTTCATCAGTGCTTGATTGGGCCCGGCAATATTATCCAGAACCCTGCTGCGAACCGCTTCGGAGGGCAGAAATTGCTCCAGTCTGTAGGCGGTTTTGATCGCCTGCGTCTTGGGGCCATCGCACTCCGGCTGGGCGATATAGTATAAAAAGTTCTTGATCAGCTCGACAGGCTGACGCTGCAGCAAGCCGCGCTCACCGATAATTAATATGACACGGAACAGGGCGTCTACCTTGCCCAGCAAACTCTTGATCGATACACCGAGTTCGAGCTGCTGGCGCGATACCGATTCGATCAGGGCACCGATGATCCACCAGATGCGCGCCACCTGTTCTGACAGGGAGCGTTCTTCCAGCGTTTCGCAGACCCTTTCCAGTCGCTTCAGGCTTTCTTCTACGGATTTGTCGCGGATGACATTTACCAGTGCCAACTGATATACCGGTCGTAATTTCTTCGCCAGTAATTTCGATGCCTGGTTGGCATTATTATCGATCGCTTCGATTTCGCCGGCTTCCTGATGCATCGACAGGTCAGGTAAAAATAGTAGTTTTTCCGAAAACAGATCCTGGTTTCTGACCGCACGGATATCGTTCAGTAGTGGCAGGATTGCGATCGGGATATCTTTGTGGCCGGACTGGATGTGCTCCAGGTAATCGGGCAGTTGCAATACCGCCCTGAGCATTACTTCCAGCGCATGGTCGCCGTCGGCCTGCTTGCTCTCGGCGATAAAATCGGCCAGCGAAACCATTTCCTCGGTCAACATGGCTGCGCCATATTGCTCGATCATCATCAGCACACCCTGGATTACACTGAGGCGCTCTTTCACTGCTTGCAGTAAAGCCTCGTCCCTCTCCTCGATAAACAGCTTGAGATTGGTTTCAATTTCGGACAGGTTGTCGTCGATGGATTTTTTCACCCACCCGAGCGCGCTGTGCTTGATTGAAGTTTCCTGGGGATTCATAAGCTGCCTTTTATCCCGTCTCGTTTATATCTATGCCCAGAGCGGTAAGGTCCTCGGCATGCTGGATCATGGTATTGTCGACGGGCGTAACACCGGGCAGTTTGAAGCCAGCCACCGAGCGTTGCATCTCTTTAACCATGGTCGACAATTCACCAATGGAACCCGAAGCCTGATTTGATCCCTCCGAGGTCTTCGCGGTAATTTCCTGGATGATGTCCATGGTTTCTGTAATCTTCACGCTTTCCAGGGCTTGATCGCGGGTGGCATCGGATATTTCCAGAATTCGCTGGGCAAGGTTCATCGAAACCTGCTCTATCCTGTCCAGCGCGCTACCCGCGTTCTCGGTAAGCTTGGCACCCCTGACAACGTTAGTAGTACTTTGCTCCATCGAAACCGAGGCCTCGTTGGTATCGGCCTGGATAGTTTTTACCAGCGCCTCTATTTGCTTGGTCGCGTCACCTGTTCGTTCCGCAAGTCGTTGCACCTCGTCGGCTACAACTGCGAAGCCGCGGCCAGCCTCTCCCGCCATCGACGCCTGAATGGCGGCGTTCAACGCAAGAATATTCGTCTGATCGGAAATTTCAGTAATCAGGTTAACTATGTCCCCGATTTCCTGAGAGGATTCACCCAGTCGCTTGATACGTTTGGATGTCTCCTGAATCTGTTCGCGTATGGTCTCCATGCCATTAATTGTCTGGCGTACAGTTTCACCACCTTTATGCGCAATACTCACCGATTTACGTGCTACCTCGGCCGAGTCTGCGGCACGTTCCGAAACGTCGGACATGGATTTTGAAATTTCTGTGATAGCGGTACTGGCTGCGGTAATCTGGCGGGTTTGCGCATCACTCGCCTCGGCCAGCTGGCCGGTAGTGTTTTGCGTTTTGCGCACAGCCGTACGGACCTGATTCGCCGTACTATTGATGGTACCAACCAGATCACGCAGAGCATCAATCGAGTAGTTCACCGAATCGGCAATAGCACCGGTAATGTCTTCGGTGACGGTGGTATGTGTAGACAGGTCGCCATCGGCAAGATTGGTCATTTCATCGA
>CAXBMV010000075.1:0-9104 GCA_963976575.1 uncultured Gammaproteobacteria bacterium
TTCGCCAAAACTGACTTTACTACCCGCGGTTGCCAGCCCGCGATTGCGGCCTTTAAACTGCTTCCTGAATTTGGTTCTTTTAGGCTGTAACATATCTCAAATCTCTTACTTGGCCGTCTGCTTCGTGCCTGATTCTTTAGTGGCGAGATCGAACACTTCGCCCTTGTAGATCCAGACCTTCACGCCGAGAATTCCATAAGTGGTCAAGGCTTCTGCAAACCCATAGTCAACATCTGCGCGCAAAGTATGCAGCGGTACTCGACCTTCGCGATACCATTCGTTACGTGCGATTTCAGCGCCGTTAAGACGGCCCGAAACATTGATCTTGATACCTTCAGCACCAATACGCATTGCGTTGGTAACCGAGCGGCGCATCGCACGACGGAACATAACGCGTCGCTCGAGCTGGGAAGCAACCCCTTCAGCAACCAGCTGGGCATCCAGCTCCGGCTTGCGGATTTCTTCGATATTGATCTTCACGTTATTGATGTGCACCGCTACCAGCGAAGCAACTTCAATACGCAGCTTTTCGATATCCTCGCCTTTCTTACCGATGATGATTCCAGGGCGTGCGGTATGAATAGTCACCGCTACCGACTTAGCTGGACGCGAAATCTGGATGCGGCTTATCGCCGCCTGCGACAGGCGCTTCTTCAGAAACTCACGGATCTTGAGATCTTCGGCTAGAAAATCGGCAAAATTGGCCGTATTCGCGTACCACTTAGAAGTCCAGTCGGTGGCAATACCGAGACGGAATCCTGTTGGATGTACTTTTTGTCCCATCGGAGCCTCTTTAACTATCTGCGACAGTCACGGTAATGTGACTGGTACGCTTTAAAATTCGGTTACCACGACCCTTGGCACGTGCACGCATGCGCTTCTGGGTGGGACCCACATCATTTTTGTGCCGAGATTTTCGCATGGCGATGTTTTGCGCTGGTTTGCATTGCTCTACCTTTTCTTCGCTTTCTTGTCGACGATATGGCCGCGGTAAGTACGGGTCAGAGAAAACTCACCCAACTTGTGACCGACCATGTTCTCATTAATCAATACCGGTACATGCTGCCTGCCATTATGAATAGCGATGGTCAGACCAACCATTTCGGGTACGATCATGGAGCGGCGCGACCAGGTCTTGATCGGACGCTTGTTATTAGTTTGCACCGCCACCATCACCTTATTCATCAGGTGCTGGTCGATAAACGGGCCTTTTCTCAGTGAACGTGGCATAAATTACCTCTTGCTCCGACGACGCAGGATAAGCTTATCGGTGCGCTTGTTCGAACGTGTTTTAAATCCTTTGGCCGGGGTACCCCAGGGAGATACCGGATGACGACCACCAGAAGTACGGCCTTCACCACCACCATGCGGGTGATCTACCGGGTTCATCGCAACACCACGTACCGTCGGACGAACACCGCGCCAGCGAGTAGCACCAGCTTTACCCAGCGAGCGCAGACTATGCTCGCCATTACCAACTTCGCCAATACTGGCACGACAGTCAGCAAGCACTTTACGCGTCTCGCCCGAACGCAGTCTCAAGGTGGCATAAGCGCCATCGCGAGCAACGAACTGGGCAGATGTTCCGGCGGAACGCGCGATCTGCGCACCCTTGCCAGGCTTCATCTCGATACAGTGCACTACCGAACCTACCGGGATGCTGCGCAACGGCAGACAGTTACCAGTCTTGATACCGGCGTCTTCGCCAGAGCGGATCGGAGTCCCCTCGACGACACCCTTGGGTGCAATAATGTAACGACGCTCGCCGTCGGCGTATTTCAACAATGCAATATGAGCACTGCGATTGGGGTCGTATTCGATACGCTCAACTACTGAATCGATACCATCCTTGTTACGCTTGAAATCGACGAGGCGGTAACGCTGCTTGTGTCCACCACCAATATGCCGCGTAGTGATACGACCGCCGTTATTACGACCGCCAGTCTTGCTTTTCTTTTCCAGCAACGCTGCAAAGGGCTTACCTTTGTGCAATCCCGGAGTTTTTACCGAAACGACGAAACGGCGTCCCGGAGATGTTGGTTTAGCTTTGATCAAGGCCATGGGGTTAGGCTCCTATGGATGCCAGGTCTATTTCGTGACCCTGTTCGAGTGAAACATATGCCTTCTTCCAGTCGTTCCGCTTACCGCGGCGCTGACCTTGACGCTTGGTCTTGCCTTTCATATTGGCAGTGCGCACATCGGCTACCTTGACATTGAACAACTGCTCAATGGCTTCCTTGATTTCTGCTTTTTTCGCAGTCATCGCGACCTGGAATACTGCCTGTCCGGCTGCATCACCGAGGCCAGCGGTCTTTTCAGAGATATGCGGCTTCAACAACACCTGGAAAATTCTTTCATCATTCATGTCAAACGCTCCTCCAGCTTCTTAAGCGCCGCCTGATCGATGACCACATATTCCTGCCTGAGCAGGCTGACCGGATCGACGATGGCTATATCCATTACCTGGATATTGGGAATATTACGGGCTGACAAGTAAACCGCTGAATCGAGTCCATCGGTTAAAAGCAGCGCACTGCTCACACCCAGCTCTTCCAGGCGCGCCTGCATCAGCTTGGTTTTGGGCTCACTAACACCCAACGACTCGATCAGTATCAGCCTGTCCTGGCGTACCAGCTCTGAAACCAGGCTGCGCATACCAACACGATACATCTTCTTGTTCAGTTTCTTTTCGTAGTCACGCGGGGTCGCGGCGAATGTAACACCACCGCTGCGCCAGATCGGGCTACGGATAGTACCGGCACGCGCACGGCCAGTACCTTTTTGACGCCAGGGCTTGGCACCGCCACCGCTAACCGCGGCACGATTCTTTTGCGCCTTGGTACCCGCACGCGCAGCTGCCATATAAGACACAACCATCTGGTGTACCAGAGGCTCGTTGTAGCTCGCAGCAAAAGCATCGTCGGAAACCGATACTTTTTTCTTTGAATTATGAATTGCTATGTCCATCTCGAAATCTCTTTCTCTAAAAGCTCTATTGCTTGACCGCAGGACGGATGATTACGTCGCCGCTTTTTGCGCCTGGAACCGGTCCTTTGACCAGCAGCAGGTTACGCTCGGCATCGACTCGAAAGATTTCGAGGTTCTGGGTAGTCACCTTAACCGCACCCATGTGACCTGACATTTTCTTACCCTTGAATACACGGCCCGGGGTCTGGTTTTGACCAATGGAACCGTTGGCACGGTGGGAAATTGAGTTACCGTGGGTAGCATCCTGCATGGTGAAGTTGTGACGCTTGACACCGCCCTGAAAGCCCTTGCCCTTGGAAACGCCGGAAACATCAACAATCTGACCCTGTTCGAACAGGTCGACCTTGATTTCGGAGCCCAGTTCGAACTCGTCTACTGAATCCACGCGAAATTCCCAGGCACCACGACCGGCTTCAACGCCTGCCTTCTTGTAATGACCTGCCATAGGCTTGGTTACGCGACTGGCGCGACGAGTACCGGTAACAACCTGTACAGCGACGTAGCCGTCAGTTTCGACTGTTTTAATCTGCGAAACACGATTGGGTTCGACTTCGATGACCGTAACCGGTACCGAAACGCCTTCTTCTGAAAAAACCCGGGTCATGCCGACTTTTCGCCCTACTAAACCGAGAGACATTACAAAAACCTCAAAAATTAGGATGCTGTTGCATTTGATTAATCCGTCCACAGATTGTCAAATGACGAAAAACCCACACTATCTGAATTTTTCTTTCGTTTTCAAAGACTTGATTGTCCTTGAATCCGGCTGCAGATCCTTCCGCAGCAATTTTTGAATCTCTATTGCAGAGTATTTTTCAACCCGCTTTCAAACAAGCGGCCTGAAACAGAAGTCCGTATCAGGCCGCGAGGGCGCGCACTATACCAGATTAGATTCTTTAAGCCAATACTATCGGCGCGATTATTGCCTAACTATTGCTTAACATCTGAAATAAGTGCCGCTTCGGGTCAACAGCCTTAAAACCGGCCGAAACACCCCTTTACAATAAAAGATCCCGAAACTCCGATTCAGGAAGTCCGGGATCAGTTGTTACTTGCTTTTGACAGCTGGTTTCGACTGCCAGTGCGTCAGTGTCCGGAGATCCCGGACATCTGCTACGCAGATTCCGGGACGACGCTTCGCGTCGGGGTCCGGTGGTCCCGGATATTCGCTTTGCGAATGCCTGGGTTATGCTTGCTGCTTTCGACTAGTACTGCGCCAGGGTCCGGAGATCCCGGATATTCGCTGCGCGAATTCCGGGACTGAATTAACTGCAACGCGTAGCGTTGCTGTTAATTCAGCTTAATCTGAACATCCACACCTGCAGCCAGGTCGAGTTTCATCAACGCGTCTACAGTCTTGTCGGTAGGATCAACGATATCCATCAAACGCTTGTGAGTCCTGATCTCATACTGATCGCGCGCATCCTTGTTAACATGCGGTGAAACCAGAATGGTGAAACGCTCTTTGCGGGTCGGCAAGGGGATAGGACCCTTGACGCGGGCGCCGGTACGTTTCGCGGTTTCGACGATCTCGGCAGCGGAGCGATCGATCAGGCGATGATCGAAAGCTTTCAGACGGATACGGATATTTTGATTAGCAGCCATTTTTAATTACTCGAGTATTTTTGCAACGACGCCAGCACCAACGGTGCGGCCGCCTTCACGGATAGCAAAACGCAGTCCGTCTTCCATCGCGATCGGCGCGATCAGAGTTACTTCCATCTTCACGTTATCACCCGGCATAACCATCTCGATGCCTGACGGTAATTCACAGGCGCCGGTCACATCGGTAGTACGGAAGTAAAACTGCGGACGGTAACCATTGAAGAAAGGCGTATGACGTCCACCCTCGTCTTTCGACAGGATGTAGACTTCGCATTCAAACTTGGTGTGCGGGGTAATCGATCCCGGCTTCGCCAGTACCTGACCACGCTCGACTTCCTCGCGCTTGGTACCACGCAGCAGGACTCCGACGTTATCGCCCGCCTGACCTTGATCAAGCAGCTTGCGGAACATTTCAACACCGGTGCAAACGGTCTTCGCGGTTGCCTTGATTCCGACAATCTCGATTTCCTCACCAACCTTGACGATGCCACGCTCGATACGACCGGTTACTACCGTGCCGCGTCCAGAGATAGAGAACACGTCTTCTACCGGCATCAGGTAATCACCGGCGATTGCACGCTCGGGTTCTGGTACGTAGGTATCCAGTGCTTCCACCAGCTTAACCACCGACGGTACACCGATATCGCTGGTGTCACCTTCCAACGCCTTCAGCGCTGAACCGATAATGATCGGAGTGTCGTCACCCGGAAAATCGTAGGCATCCAGCAATTCGCGGATTTCCATTTCTACCAGTTCCAGCAATTCTTCGTCGTCGACCATGTCAGCCTTGTTCATATATACAACGATATAAGGAACACCAACCTGGCGAGCCAGCAGGATGTGCTCGCGCGTCTGTGGCATGGGGCCATCAGCTGCCGAACAAACCAGGATCGCGCCGTCCATCTGCGCAGCACCAGTGATCATGTTCTTCACATAGTCAGCGTGGCCGGGGCAGTCAACATGCGCGTAGTGGCGATTAGCCGACTCGTATTCAACATGCGAAGTCGCGATGGTGATACCACGCGCCTTTTCTTCAGGGGCATTGTCAATTTCGTCGAAGGCCTTGAACTCGCCGCCGGACAATTCTGCCATAACCTTGGTCAGCGCCGCGGTCAGGGTTGTCTTACCGTGATCAACGTGACCGATAGTGCCCACGTTTACGTGTGGCTTGTTTCTTTCAAATTTTGCTTTTGACATCAGCTTTCTCTCACTATTTGCGGCCAATCACAGCCTTTTCATCATTACCAAAATTGGAGCTCATATCCGGATTCGAACCGGAGACCTCTTCCTTACCAAGGAAGTGCTCTACCGACTGAGCTATATGAGCCTGTTACTTACAGACACAATCCCATTGCCTGGAGCGGGTGGCGAGAATCGAACTCGCGTCATCAGCTTGGAAGGCTGAGGTAATACCATTATACGACACCCGCGTAATTCACTTTTCACCATCCCTGTCGACACGCCTATATATTAATGTGTCGAAAAAACCCTCCCTCTCGGGTGGATTCACGAAATACATCCTGTATTTCGCCCTGCGAGGCGGGCCAGTTCTGCGCCAACCCTTACTTAAGGAGCACACCTCCTGAACTTTCAGGGGGTGGATGCACGAAATACATCCTGTATTTCGCCCTGCGGGCGGCCTGCGGCCGTGCAAAATCGCTCCTGGCGATTTTGTACTCCGGGCATCCTGCCCTGCGCCCTGCGGGCCGCGCTGCGCGCGTTCAAAATCGCTCCAGGCGATTTTGTCGAACCAGGGCGCATAGCGCCTGGATCTCTTCCGGTCCGCCCTGCTTCCATCCCTTCCCAAAGGGCTAAACTGAAGCCCTTTGGGAAGGGATGGTGGAGGGGGGTGGATTCGAACCACCGAAGGCTGAGCCAGCAGATTTACAGTCTGCCCCCTTTGGCCACTCGGGAACCCCTCCAGCAAGGTGCGTATTCTCTACAGGCCCCTATGCCATGTCAAGCGCAGAGAAACGCATTTCACCTAAAATAATCAATAACTTAGAATTACGCGTCCGGGCAGCGCCCGGACATGCAAAATTAAGCCTTTTTCGCGCTATCCCTTGGCCGCGCGACGCTCGTTCACTTCCTTGATAACTTCTTCGGAAACATTCTTCGGACAGGGGTTGTAATGCGAGAACTCCATAGAAAACTGGCCGCGACCAGAAGTCATGGTGCGCAAATCACCGATATAACCAAACATATCCGATAAAGGCACGTCGGCCTTGACGCGAACACCGGTTACATTCGGCTCCTGCGACTTGATCATGCCACGACGACGATTAAGGTCGCCGATGACATCGCCCACATGGTCTTCGGGGACATAAACGTCTACCTTCATGATCGGCTCCATCAACTGCGGACCCGCTTTCGGGATAGTCTGCCTGTAGGCACCGCGGGCGGCAATTTCAAAAGCAACCGCCGATGAGTCGACCGCGTGGAAGGCGCCGTCTACCAGGGTGATCTTGACGTCGAGCAGCGGGAATCCGGCGAGCACGCCTTCGACCATACAGGTGCGGAAGCCCTTGTCGATTGCGGGCCAGAATTCACGCGGAACGTTACCGCCAGTCACCTTGGATTCGAAGGCATAGCCAGAACCAGACTCGCCAGGCTCGACGACATAGTCGATCTTGCCGAACTGACCCGAGCCACCTGTTTGCTTCTTGTGGGTGTAGCTGTCTTCGATACGCTGGGTAATGGTTTCGCGGTAGGCTACCTGCGGCTTGCCAACCTCAACATCGACCATATGTGTGCGCCGCAGAATATCGACCTTGATATCCAGGTGCAGCTCGCCCATACCCTTGATAATAGTCTCGCCGCTTTCCTCGTCGGTCTCGACGTAGAAAGAAGGATCTTCCTTGACCATCTTGCCAATGGCGATACCCATTTTTTCAGAGGCAGCCTGATCCTTCGGCTTGATTGAAACCGAAATAACCGGATCCGGAAACACCATCGGCTCCAGAGTCGCCGGGTTTTTCGGATCGGCCAGGGTATGTCCTGTCTGTACATTCTTCAGACCTACCAGCGCGACAATATCACCGGCCTGGGCCGAATCCAGCTCGATACGGTCCTCGGCGTTCATTTCCACGATACGACCGATACGCTCGGTCTTGCCGGTAAAGGTATTCAAAACAGTATCGCCCTTGGCCAACCTGCCTGAATAAATACGCGTAAACGTCAGCGCACCGAAACGGTCGTCCATGATCTTGAAAGCGAGCGCGCGCAGCGGCCGGTCCGGATCAACAATCGCGACTTCACCGGTTTCGTTACCTTCCAGATCCACTTCTGGTTGGGGAGTAACTTCGGTCGGGTTCGGCAGATAATCAACTACCGCGTTGAGTACCAACTGAATACCCTTGTTCTTGAAGGCAGAGCCACACAAGGTCGGGAAGAAATCGAGGGCGATAGTACCCTTGCGCACACAGCGCTTGATGTCGTCGAGCGCGGGCTCTTCGCCTTCAAGGTATTTTTCCAGCAAATCATCATCCTGCTCCAGAGCAGTCTCGATCAGCTTTTCGCGATACTCTTCGATCAGTTCGGCCATGTCTTCGGGAGGCTCAACAATCTCGTAGTTGGTCGGGTCACCGGATTCATCCCATATCCAGGCTTTGCGCGTGAGCAGATCGACAACGCCTTTGAAATTTTCCTCGGTGCCGACGGGCAGGGTCATTACCAACGGGTGGGCACCCAGAACGGTCTCAACCTGCTTGACTACGCGGTAATAATCGGCGCCCAGTCGATCAAGTTTGTTGACGAAAATAACACGCGCCACTTCGGAATCATTGGCGTAACGCCAGTTGGTTTCCGATTGCGGCCATTCCACTCGCAACTGGTGGCAGCCGATTGAATGGTAATGCCACGCTCCTGCTCCTGGTCCATGAAATCGGTGGTCGCCGCACCGTCGTGAACTTCACCGATCTTGTGGATCTTTCCGGTGAGCTTCAGGATGCGTTCGGTGGTGGTGGTTTTACCGGCGTCGACATGGGCAAATATGCCGATATTCCGATAATTGTTCAGGTTAGCCATGGTGGTTTCCGGTTAAAAAAAGTTAAAAAATCTGTATTCGCCTGCACATCAGTGACCGTCGAGCTGGCACCGATCCATATAACGCCGCCGTCTTTGCTTGAATAAGACGAAAAAAACTATTGTAAACTATTGATTTACAAGGAATTTTATTGAGGCCAGAAATCTATCGGCGCATATTCTAACATACTCTCGCAAAACTGATAGTGCCTGATCCGATTAAATGCCACATGCCACTAAATGGGCCTTGTCCGGACTATTTCAACGATGCTTGAACTGTGCTTTTCGCTTCTCCACGAAGGCAGCCATCCCCTCCTTTTGGTCCTCCAACGCGAAGCTGGCCTTGAACAGGCGACGTTCGGCCTTGATGCCCTCGGCCAACGAGGTTTCCAGAGCGGTATTGACCACGTCTTTCGCCATAGCGACCACCGGCCGTGAATAGCTGGCAATAGTCGCCGCCGCCTGCAGCGCGACTTCAAGATAGGATT
>CAXBMV010000076.1:0-9095 GCA_963976575.1 uncultured Gammaproteobacteria bacterium
CGCTAAATGTCTTTCCATAACGATTGCCGTACCAGTCACGCAGATTATCGGCACTATCCTGCGATGCTGACAGCGCATCAACACAGCCCTGGTTATAGACAACCCTGGGCAAGCTAGAGGTATCTACGTAACAACTTTTCTCATTCAGCTGTCCATTAAAATAATTGCCTGCCGGGATTAACTTGTTTATTGCGTAGTCATCCGTCGTCAAATCGCCGAAGAGTAGCTCATCGAGCTCGGGCAGGCCTGTTTGGGGAATAATATGGGTGCCATAGTCAAAGTAGTATCCTTCGATCAGGTCGCTTTTCAACAACCCCCCGGGCCTGTCACTGGAATCCAGTAAAACAACATCGTTGCCCTTGTCCATCTCAAACCTGGCGGCAGCTATCCCTGAAATGCCCGCACCAACAATCAATATGTTTTCTTTTCTGCTCAAAGCCTTCATTCCTGTTTCTTAATAATATGATCAAGGGTAAATACGTCACCTGCCTTGATTGGATTACGTAACTGGTTGCCGATAAATATATCTGCATTTACTGGCGGGAACCCGGTACCAGGGCGACGAAAACCTATATCCGCTGGACCAAGCACAGCGCCAGACTGCATATCATTAAGCGCGACGCAGGAAAGTCGAAAATCTCTTCTACTGGCCTCTTCTGCAATCGTCGGCTCAATTTGGGAAGTACCCTTTATTACCTCTGCTTCACGAACAGACGTCACAAGATGTTTCAGTTCATCTGGATCCATCGAGAACCAATGGTCCGGACCGGGCAGGTTTTTATCCAGAGTGAAATGTTTCTCTATCCAGCAAACCCCGATTACTACGGAGGCAATGGCAGCGGTTATGCCGGAGGTATGATCACTAAAACCCACTGCCACATCGAAAGCTGACTTTAATGTTTCGATGCGCGCAAGATTGGCCTGCTCAACCGGAGTCGGATAAGCGGAAGTACAGTGTAGCAACAGCAGTGAACTGTTAGCGCTATCACGAAACACACGAACGGCCTGGTCTATTTCGCTCATAGTTGCCATGCCGGTAGACAAAACAGTGGGCAAACCGGTTTCTGCCATTGCCTTGATCAATCCAAGATGAGTCAGGTAATCCGACCCGTTTTTTAAAACGCTACAGTTCACCGCCACTAATTCATCGATCCCTCGTACACTGGTAGGCGTACTATGGAAATTGACGCCGTGTTTATCACATTGCGATTTCAGAAACCCCAGTTGTTTTGCTGAAAGTTCATAACGCTTGAACATGTCGAACTGTGCTTCGGTAATTTTCCTACCCTGGGATTGATAGCTGAATTTCAGATTTCTATCCGAAATAAAATCTTCGGTATGATAGTTCTGAAATTTTACCGCATCGGCACCTGCTTCTGCTGCAGCCGCTATACAGTCACTGGCAAGTTCCATGTCGCCATTGTGATTGATGCCAACTTCGGCAACGATGAAGGGATGCGCTTCATCCCAGCTTTTACCATCGATAACAATCGAGTTATCCATTAACCAACTCCCGGGCGACGCGAGTAGCCCCTGCGCCATCGCAAATTTCTGAGGCACTAAGACTCATGGCCCTGTAGGCGCTATCATCCCGTGCAAGCCTCTCGATAGAATCTTTAATATTCGTAATCGTCGAATCATTCAGTTGCAAACTGATGGCTGCGCCAGCACGCTCCAGATTCTGGCAAATAACCACCTGATTGTCTGCCAATATCATTAATATACTTGGCAATGCCAGGCTACAACGCTCCCATGAGGTCGTGCCACCGGCGCCTATTGCCAGATCGGCATTCAACATTCGCTCGGCCATATCGTCGACATTGATGTGCAGATTCACCACCAGCGGAAAATCTTCAAGCATTAGTTTCAACGCTGACAAGTGGGGTGCCGCTGAAGTTAGTACAATATCGATAACGGGCCGAAGCTGCCATTTTACCAACGCCAGGGCCTGCAATACAGAAGGCGTCACGTTCGATTCGTCCATGCTCCCCAGCGAAACCAGTATGCGACCTATGCCTTCATATTGTTCCCGGCGCTTAATAGCCAGGGGTCTGGCCCGGGCAAACTCGGAACGCAACAAGGCATTATTGCTTCCCAGCAAAAGCCTTGTTGACGCTGGCACCAGGGGGCGATAATCACTGACGTCCCGACCATAGGTCTGGTCGAGTAACATTTCACAGTGATGTCGACGATTTGCCAGATCATCAATCACCATGATTTTATCGACATAAGGACGTAATAAGTTTTCCCAGTCCTGATCAAGCGCATAATGGTCTGCAATCAACCAGTCCACGGGTTGTTTTGCGATTGCCTGAATCGTATCTTCGGCATCCTCCTGCTGGCTTACTCCCAGCCATCGCTGATAACCGGTGGACGCATCATCGAGAACTTGTCGCGGATGGCGAGGCAGAGTGATGACAGCGAAGCCTTTCTGCTTGATATGCGCTATCAGGTTTCCAGGATTATCCCTGCAGATAAACACGACACTGGCATCGTGCTGTCGCAGGGCCTCCGCCAGGGCGAGGCAACGAACAACGTGGCCAGACCCGATCTGCTGAGAAGCACAGGCACGTATAACTACGCGCACGACAACCCGATTTGAGCAGGGATTTCAAATCGATAAAGTACAAACTTCCTGGTCATATGGATCATCATCTGTCACTTCTCGAGCAAGAACCAGGTAATGTCATCCTGCGGGAAATTCGGGTCTCGCCGATAAACAAATCCATAGTCTACCAGTCGATACTGGGAATGCCTTTCCAGAATTTCGCCAGCAAAATCGCGTTTGAACAGGCGGTCGCTATGACCCCGATATGAAATAGATACCGGAGCAGGATTGTAGTATTCGGCAACCAGCATATAACGACTGGTTACCGCATCCAGCTTATCGTAAACCGAATTCAATTCATCCGGGTTGATGTGAATCAATACGCCTTTTATCAAGGAGAGGTCATATTGCGCCGTTGGTTCAAAATCGAGAATCGAAGTGGAGTAAACATTCGCTGGCGGAATGACAGAAGATAATTCCTTTGCCGCTTCATTATTTATTTCTATTCCGTGGGGATCGATGTTTGGGAAAAGCAGCTGTATCGCTTTCAGATTCATCCCGATATTCGCGCCAAATTCTATACAGGAACCTAAATTCCTCGCAGCATTCAAAGCGTTGGAAAAAAAATGGAGGTTTGCCGCTATACGTTCGGCTCCCTGGTTCCGCTGAATATAATTATCGCCAAACTCACCCGCCCAGAATTCCTCTTGATCAGTCTTATATGACACGAATTAATCTCCTTTCTAAACTAAATGTAATAATAATTTCTATAGCAAAGCTTGAATCATCAATTCAGCTCTTTCCCAGTCTTCAGGAGTATCAATGTCTTGAACACGGTGCCGCGGAATAATAAATGGTATCGCATTTTCACTAAATATGGGTCTTATCTCATTCCATGCCTCCGGCCTCCCCCAGTAAAACTGTCCTGCGTCGTGATAAGCCGCTTCAAGATCCTGTGAACGTTCATCAAACATTTCCGGGGTAAACATTTCACAGCGTTTTGCTTCGGTGACACGAATCGCTCGCTGAATTGGGAACGCGTAGCTGGTTACCGAAAAACAATAATCGGCTGTCGACTCTTCAATACAAGCCAGACTCTGACGCAGGTCATCCGCGCGAATAAATGGCGCAGTGGCGTAGATACAGCAGGCAAATTGAATCCCGGTCTGTTGCCCGCTAAACCATTCGATGGCATGCGCAACTACTTCGCTGGTTCCACAGTAATCATCTGATAATGATGCCGGCCGCATAAAAGGCACTTCGGCACCGCACTCTTTTGCAATGGCAGCTATATCATCGTCATCCGTCGAAACCACTACCCTGTCAAAACAAGCGCTTTCAAGAGCTGCATTTATCGACCAGGCGATCATAGGCCTGCCATTAAACGTCTTGATGTTCTTGCGCGGAATACGCTTGCTGCCACCTCGCGCTGGAATAACCGCTATTTTCATTGGCTGACTATAGATTTGAACTGGTCTATAACTCGATCCTGTTGTTCGTTGCTCAACGCAGGGAACATGGGCAGGCTGATCGTGGATTTATGATAATCTTCCGCTTTGGGGCAATACCCGGGCTTAAATCCAAGTTTCTCGTAATAGGGTTGTCGATAGACCGGGATGTAATGCAAATTCACCAGGATTCCAGCCTCGCGTAAAGCGTTATACACTTCGCGCTGGGTTTTGATGCACTTGTTTTGCTGCAAGCAAACAACATACAAATGGAAACTGGAATAAACTTCCGGGGCGACGAGCGGGGTATCCACCGCAAGATCGACAAACGCTTCGTCGTAACGTTTTGCAATCTCGTTTCTCCTACTGACAAAAGCATCCAGCCTTTTCATCTGGCTTATTCCAAGCACTGCGTGGATATCGGTCATACGATAATTAAAACCCAATGCGACTTGCTGGTAGTTCCAGATTTCATCGTCCGGTCTTGCATCCATTTCCTGCTTGTCGCTGGTGATTCCATGGCTACGAAAATAGATCAGTTTTCTCGCCAACTGCGCATTCCGGGTCAAGGCCATACCGCCTTCTCCGGTAGTCACTATCTTGACAGGATGAAAGCTGAATACAGTAATATCACTGTACCGGCAACTTCCAACTACTTCATCGCGGTATCGCCCGCCTATGGCATGCGAGGCATCTTCGATAATGCTGAATCCATACTCCTGGCCAAGCGCATAAATCGCCGCCATATCGCAGGACTGACCGCACAAATGCACCGGAATTACCACCTTGGGGAGATTGCCTTCCACCCTGGCCAGGGCAAGTTTTTCCGACAGACGTTCGATACTGATGTTATAGCTTCGCGGATCGATATCCACGAAGTCGACGTCCGCTCCGCAGTAGAGTGCGCAATTTGAACTCGCCACAAAGGTTGTCGGAGAAGTCCAGACCAGATCTCCAGGGCCGACGCCGAGGGCCAGACAAGCGGTATGCAACGCACTTGTCGCACTATTTGAAGCAACGGCATGGTCGACGCCGCAATAATCCGCCACAGCTTTTTCAAATGCAGGAACCTTGGGACCCTGGGTCAGAAAATCCGATTTCAGAACTTCGACAATTGCATCGATGTCTTCCTCGGAAATATCCTGCCGTCCATAAGGAATAGTGGTCTCCATTACTGAGTCCTGATCAAATATTGAGTGTGTAGCCTGTTCACTTTAGACATTCGCCCTGTTGCCCGAAGCTGGAATCAAATCCCCGGGGTCTCCCTGGTCAATTATTCTGCCCTGGTCGAGTCGATAAAGTCGGTCACAGTGCTCAACTGTAGACAGTCTATGCGCGACTATGATTACGGTTTTAATACCATGCAAGGCCCGGATCGATCGCATGACTTCCTTTTCTGTACTGGTATCGAGCGCACTGGTAGCTTCGTCCAGCACAGCCGGATCATGATAAAGCGCCCGCGCGATACCAATGCGTTGACGTTGCCCACCGGAAAGTCTAATGCCACGCTCCCCGACCTTGGTTTCAACGCCATTAGCCAGTGTTTCGACGAAGTCTTCCAATTGTGCAGCGCGTATCGCCTGTGTCACAGCTGCATCATCTATTTCGCTCTCACCCAGGCCAAAGGCAATATTGCGACGCATTGTATCATCAGTTAAATAAATCGACTGTGGAACATAGCCGATCTGATCCTGCCAACCTCGAATATTGTCCCGGATGTCATTACCATCCACCAGAACCTGTCCGGATCCCGGCTGCAACAAGCCGAGGATTATATCTATCAGGGTACTCTTGCCCGATCCACTGGAGCCAATAAATCCGACCGACTCACCTCGCTGGATATCAAGCGAAACCTCAACCAATGCCGGCGTTACTGTGTCGGTATAGTTGTATCCAATTCCATTTAAACGAATCTCCCGACTTAACAATCCACTATTCAATTCTTCCCTGACAGACTTATCTTCGGCAACATCTTTTACTTCGAGTAAAAAGTCATCGTACAAATTATTGGTTGCGGCAATGCCATACCTGAGTGACTGCACCGCCTCCAGGATTCGATTCACCGATGGCATCAGGCGAAATGCAGCCGCCGCGAATAGTCCGATAGTCGGAACAATCCCGGAAATCTCCCTGCCACGGGACAACATGATTAAAACCAGCAAAGCCACACCGACTACAGCGAGTAACTCCAGCCATAAACGCGGTATTTTCTGCAGGACCTCGAGAAACTGCAGCATTTTCCCACTCTTGCTATTGTGCTCCTTGAAGCTGGCAAGAAAACCGCTTTCCCGTCCCAACAGCAAAACATCCTTCACCGCTCCAAGCCCCTGCTGTAATTGTTGTATGCGCTGACCTTCGTGGTATAAGCGGATTTCTCCCCATCGGCTGACTCGGGAACGCATGAGTCCATAAAACAATAACGCCGCAACAGACAACACCATAAAAACAATCAGCGAACCCGTGGGTTCAACCAGTAACAATAAAGCGACAATACTCAAAAGTACCAATACTTCTGCGACCAGCATGAGCATTGGATTAACTGCGTAGGCGATAAAATGAGCAACTTCACCGGTTATATTCCGAAGCAATTCGGCCGAATTCCGCTGCAGGTGAAAATGGTAGGCTTGACGCAGATATAATTTGAATAATCTTTGTCCCGTATCAACTTGTAAGCCAACGGAAAATCGTGCCTGCCACCATGCAAGAAACGCCAGATAGAGATTCTTGCCCAGGTAAACTACAACGAAAGTAACCATAATGAATTTAACCAGTGCAACCTGATCCGGATTGCCCAGCATATCAAGCAGCGGTTGAACAACCGGGTATGAACTACCCAGGTTATCGTCGATCATTATCACCATAACCGGGAGCAGCAGGCCCACGCCTAAAACTTCCAGCATGGTTCCCAGAATAATAAATCCCAGTAAAATCATCGCGGCGCGACGCTTTTCCGGCGTTAGCAAACTATAGATTTTGAAGAAAGATGATTTCAACAGTTATGCTTCTCTTTAAAATCCCTGTAGGCGATTTCCAGACCTGTTTCTAGATCCAGTTGCTCACGCCATCCGAGGTCGCAAAGACGACTGCTGTCCATCAGCTTTCGCGCGGCACCATCGGGTTTGCTATGGTCGAATTTTATATGCCACCGGTATGCAACCACTTTTGCAATCTGCTCTGCGAGCTCTGCGATACTGGTTTCTTTCCCACTGCCGACATTGATGTGTCCGAGCATTGGTTGGGTATGTTGGTCGAATTTCTCTTTGGTCAAATTCATCACAAATATTGATGCTGCAGCCATATCATCGACGTACAAAAATTCACGCAGGGGTTGACCCGTACCCCAAATGAAAATCTCATCGCTGGAGGCAAGCATTGCTTCGTGAAAGCGACGAATCATTGCCGGAATCACATGCGAATTCTCCGGGTGATAATTATCTCCGGGCCCGTACAAATTAGTCGGCATAACACTACGATAATCAATCCCATGACTCTCGCCATATTGACGGTTATAACTTTCGCATAATTTGATTCCAGCAATCTTGGCGATAGCATAGGGCTCATTGGTAGGCTCGAGTTTTCCCGTCAAAAGGGCATCTTCGGCCATCGGCTGGTCTGCCAGCTTCGGATAAATACAACTCGACCCCAGGAACAACAGTTTCTTAACACCGTTTTCAAATGCGGAATGAATAACATTCCCCTCAATCATGATATTGGTGTAAATAAAATCAGCAGGGTAAGTATTATTCGCATGTATGCCCCCTACTTTTGCCGCAGCCAGGTACACCTGATCGATAGGTTCACTTGCAAAAAAATCTCTGACTGCTTGCTGGTTGGTTAAATCCAGTTCGTCGTGGGTGCGTGTAACAATCTCACATCCGCCGTTTTTTTGCAGCAGCCGCACTATCGCCGAGCCCACCATACCACGATGACCAGCAACATAAATTCTTGGTGTGTCGAAACTCATTCTTCGTAATTCAGCGTCTTATAGCCATGCGATTTAACCAGTTCATCGCGTTCGGCCGAGGCCAGGTCCTCGCGAACCATTTCTTTGACCAAATCGGAGAAAGATGTTTTTGGCTCCCAGCCAAGTTTCTGCTTTGCCTTGCTGGCATCGCCGAGCAGGCTTTCCACTTCGGTAGGTCGGAAGTAGCGCGGGTCAACCGCGACGATGCACTCACCATCGCTATTAAAACCTTTTTCGTCGACACCCCCACCTTTCCAGTCAATCTTGATTTCTAATTCGGCTGCCGCGGCGTCGACAAAGTCGCGCACGCTAAATTGTTTACCGGTGGCGATGACATAATCATCCGCCTCTTCCTGTTGCAGCATCAGCCATTGCACCTCGACATAATCGCGTGCATGGCCCCAGTCGCGTTTCGCATCGAGGTTGCCGAGGTAAAGGCAGTCCTGTAGACCTAGTTTGATACGCGCCAGCGCGCGAGTGATTTTTCGCGTTACAAAGGTCTCACCACGTATCGGTGATTCGTGATTGAATAGTATGCCGTTGCAGGCATAGAGGCCGTAGGCTTCGCGATAGTTAACCACGATCCAGTAGGCATACAACTTGGCTACCGCGTAAGGTGAGCGTGGATAAAATGGCGTTTTTTCGGTTTGCGGCACTTCCTGCACCTTGCCATAGAGCTCTGAAGTTGAGGCCTGGTAAAAACGGGTTTTCTTTTCCAGCCCAAGAATTCGAATCGCCTCGAGTACGCGCAGCGTACCTAACGCATCAGACTGCGCAGTATATTCCGGTTCCTCGAAAGAAACCGCAACGTGGCTTTGTGCGGCCAGGTTATAAATTTCGTCGGGCTGCACCTTCTGGATAATATGTGTCAGGCTGGTGGCGTCGGTCATATCACCGTGATGCAAAAAGAAACGTACGTCTTTTTCGTGCGGATCCCTGTAGAGATGGTCGATTCGCGCGGTATTAAATGAAGAAGCCCGGCGCTTGATACCATGTACTTCGTAGCCCTTTTTCAACAGGAACTCAGCGAGATAGGCACCATCCTGCCCGGTGACGCCAGTGATTAAAGCTATTTTTCCCATCTTAAGTTAGCAAAAGCTCCAGGCAACCAGGTTTAAAAATTGCATTGTAAGAG
>CAXBMV010000077.1:0-9059 GCA_963976575.1 uncultured Gammaproteobacteria bacterium
TGAGTTTTTCCGCCAGTTGCCAGAGGCGTTGCATCGTCGCGCTTTGCCCATACCAACCGCTTACCTGGAAACAGCGCGCGAGCACGCGCTTCACGTTACCGTCGAGTATCGGCTGGCTTTGCCCGTAGGCGAGACTAAGTACCGCCGCCGCGGTGGAACGGCCTACCCCGGGCAGAGCCTCAGCCTCGGCCATGTTCTGCGGGAAATGCCCACCGTGCCGGTCGCGCATAATGACGGCGGCCTGCTGCAGGTTTCTGGCACGGGCGTAATAGCCCAGGCCCTGCCAATGCTGCAGCACCTTATCGATACTGGCATCGGCAAGGCTTTTCACGTCGGGAAACTGTTCGAGAAAATTCAGGTAATAGGGAATAACCGTATTAACCTGGGTTTGCTGCAACATGATTTCGGATAGCCACACGCGGTAACCATCCTGCTGCTGCCAGGGCAGATCATGACGTCCGTATTGCTTTTGCCAGCCGATCAGCGCACTGGCGAAGCTGGTCGCATCCACCCCCATTCAGTTACCGAGTTTCTTCAGCAGCTTTTGCTTGGCCTCTTCCTTTTTACGCTCGATTTCGGCCGCCAACCTGGCTTCTTCGGCTTCTTTTTGCATTTGCAGTTCGCGCTTCTTCGACTCTTCCAACGCCTTCTTCTCGGCCGCGATCTGCTGCTGCAGGGCTTCCTTCTGCTTCGCGATCTCGGCCTTGAGTTTTTCCTTCTCTGCGTCCACCTGACCTTTCAACAATTCATCCAGCTGCACGTCGATCTTCGGCGCGGCGAATGGCCCGCGTATGCTCACCGGGATAGTCAGTCCCTTGAACTGGTCCGCGCCACCGCTATCCTGGCCCTCGGTGGTCCCCACCAGCTTGGCTTTCACCAGGTAATCTACAGTCATATCGTTGAGGTCGGCGCTACCCTTGCCGCCGACGCGCAACAGTGGCGCCTGCAGGTTGAGGTCTTCGCTGCTGAAGACACCGTTTCTGATCATGCCGCTGATGGTCAAGGCGGAGAAATCGGTCTTCTGTTCGGACTTCGGCGGAGGCGGTTGCTTTTTCAACTTCGCCTTGGCGCTTTCGATGGAATGGCGCAGGTTGAAACCTTTTAACGCGCCATCGAGGAAGGCCAGTTTCATTTGTCCGTTGCTATTCTTTTTCAGTTCGCTCAACCATTCGCCTTGCGTGGTCGCGCTGATATCTGCGTTGAGCGCTCCACTGATGATATCCAGCTGCGCGAAGTCATGCAGCAAACCGCCAATCTTCACGTCCTGCAGGGTTTTGCTGACGCTGTATTTCGGCAGCTTGCCGTTGGCGTCTATAGATACCGTCACTTTCGCATCACCGTTATATAGCTGCATCGTCATCGGGTCGATCGCGACTATGCCGTTGCGCGCCTTCAGCGGCATGGAAAATTCGCTGATCGACAGGTTTTGCACCTTCAGCTTCTCGATTTTGAACTGACCATCGATATCCAGTTCGCGCAGCAATTCCATCGGCAGTGCGATTTGCACATCTTCGGCCGCTGCTGTAGTCGTTGCTACTGCGGGGTTGTCCGCCGCTGCCTCAGGGCCTGCGACCAGGGTCTTGCCGAGCACCGCATCGACATCGAGGTTTTTGGAAGAAAGATTGTATTTCAACGCCGGCTTGCTGAAGTTGCTTACGCCAAGCTGACCACTGATGACGAACTCGTTCATCGCCAGCACCAGGTTTTGCAGGGTCAATTGCTCCTTGTCGAGCACCAGCAGAACATCGGACTTGAAGTCGAGATTGACGTTGAAGGTTTCGCTACCGCTGGCATCGAGATAAACGTGAACCGGGAAAGACTCGTTGAGCACTATTCGTCCGGTGCTGATGTCGAGTTTGTTGACGCGGATCTCGCTGCCTGCCTGCTGGTCCACCCAGGATAACTTGATATTGTCCAGGTCGAGACCGCCGAAGGCACCCTGGATTTGCATCGGCGCGCTCTCAGCGGGAGCTTCGGCCTGCTTACTGGTTGAGGGTGTGGCCGCCACTGCAGTCTCCGGCCCTGATTTTGGCATCAAGTCGTCCCAGTTGGTCACGCCGGCCTTGTTGTTCACCAGATTGACTTCGAGGTCGCGCATCACCAGCTTATCGACTTCCGGACTGAAGGCGATCAGCGAGGCCAGGTCAACGCTGATACTGACTTCCTTTACCTTGATCATCGGCTGGGCACCGAAACCGGGAGCATTGGAAAAGCTCATAGCGCCGAGTTTCATCCCCAGCGCCGGGAATATAGTCAGGCTGACGTCGCCGTGAAATTCGAGTTCACGCCCGGTTTGCTCGCGCACCAGGTCGGACAGGTCCTGTTTATAGGCATTGGCGTCGAACACCGCTACGAAAATGGCTGTAGTTACCACCAGCAATAGTATTGCGGCAGCTACACCAATGAAGATGAAGCGAATAATTTTTTTCATGATTCCTGACCCGAGACAATCCCTATATACTGGCCGCAAATGTGTCATGAAACGGAATCTTTATCAACATTATGAGAGATAAACTGAATAACTGGATGGAAAGCGCGAAGTCGCGGGGACGCAATATCGCTCAAAGCGAGACATCGAAGAAATGGTATGGCGCACCGCTGGTGTTGTTATTACTGATACTCGGCCTGCTTGGCATGTATTGGAGCGCTGAGCCGGCACCCTTCGACGTAGTCGAGGCCGCGGCCGAACGCGCCCCGGTGACAGAGTCGCGCCTGACCACCGGCAGCTATACCACCAGCAGCGTAATCACCGCGATGGAAACCCTGTTGAACAAACGCGGTGGCTATCTCAGCAACGACATACTGCCGCCGTCGATCTGGCTGGATAATATCCCCAACTGGGAGTTTGGCGTATTGGTGCAGGTGCGCGACATCACCCGCGCGATGCGTAACGATTTCAGCCGATCGCAATCCCAGTCCACCGAGGACGTCGACCTGATCATAGCGGAGCCCAAGTTCAACTTCGACAATCGCTCGTGGATCCTGCCAGCCAGTGAAAGTGTTTACGGTGAGGCGATAGAAGCGCTTTACGGTTACCTAGGCCGCCTGCAAAACCCGGAAAATCAGGAGGCGCAATTTTATGCGCGCGCGGACAACCTCAGGGCCTGGCTGGACCAGGTATCCAAGCGCCTCGGCAGCCTGTCGCAACGCCTCAGCGCCAGCGTCGGCCAGACCCGCTTCAACACCGATCTGGCCGGTGATGCCGAGGCGGTGCAGTCGACCGCTACCAGCAGCCAGATGGAAGTTAAAACTCCCTGGAGCGAAGTCGATGACGTATTTTATGAAACCCGCGGCGCTGCCTGGGCGTTGGTGCATTTTCTCAAGGCGGTGGAAATCGATTTTGAATCGGTGTTGAAAAAGAAAAATGCCTTGATCAGCCTGCGCCAGATCATCCGCGAACTCGAAGGCACACAGGATACCCTGTGGAGCCCGATGGTCATGAATGGCAGCGGCTTCGGCCTGTTCGCCAACCACTCGCTGGTAATGGGCTCGTATATTTCTCGCGCCAATGCCGCTGTCATAGATCTGCGTAATTTGATGGAACAAGGATAGTCGGGGTGTCGGGCCTTTGGCTCACTCAAAAACAGGGTGACAATAAATACGCAGCCATCCTGTGCAAGGATTCAAACTAAGAAAAACATGCCGTCATCCCGGAATCTGCGCAGCAGATGTCCGGGATCTGCAAACGTTCAGGCTGCCGATAGGCTTGCGACTCTCACTACGTCATTCGTCTGGAGATCCCGGACAGTCGCTGCGCGACTTCCGGGATGACGTATTGCTGTTGGTAGCTGCGCGACTTCCGGGGTGACGTATTGCCATTGGTAGCTGTGCGACTTCCGGGGTGACGCTCTTTTGATCAGGGGTGTCGGCGGTTTGGGCCACCATAAAGATGCGAAGACGTCGTGGAACACTCCAGGCTACTCTCGAAACAACAACTAGCCGCTGATCTAAACGACCTTGCTTTCCAACTGATCAACTTCGACACAGTTACGGCCGGTGTGCTTGGCGCGGTAAAGCGCGCGGTCGGCGCGCAGGATCACATCGCTATTAACTTCTCCATCGACGTGTTCGGCGGCACCTATGCTGACGGTCATCCTGCCAACCGTTTCGAAATCACTGTCTGCAATCAAATGGCACAGACGTTCGCCGAAGCCTGCAGCTTCGGCGAGGGGGGTATTCTTCACCAGGATGATGAATTCCTCGCCACCCCAGCGACCGAAGAAATCGATGTCACGCAGTGCCCCTTGAATGCGTTTCACAAAAGCCTTGAGCACCAGGTCGCCGGTCTCGTGCCCCCAGCGATCGTTGATCGATTTGAAATGATCGATATCGATCATCAATATGGAGTAACCGGTATTGAAACGTCGCAGCTCAGAATCCAGCTTCGACCCATAAGACTCGATGGCACGTCGATTGGCAATCTGGGTAAGCAGATCGGTACCGGCTATTTTTTGCAGGGATTTGTTCGCGCTTTGCAGAGCCACTTCTATTTTCTCACGCTCAATAATCTCCGCGGCAAGCAGGTTGGCACGCTGCTGATCGAGCATGGTGCGCCCCGAAAGGATTAACAGGAAGCTACCCAGCAGCGCTGAAAATAACAAACTGAGAATAATAATAAACCAGGCCACCCAATCGCGCCGCGCCACCAGGTAATCCTGCTGCGCAATCACTTCCAGCTTCCAGCTGCGGTTACCGAAATGCAGAATCCTCTGCCATTGCATTGCGCCGTCTATCAAGTCGGCCTCGGCCACATCGAATCTCGACTCACTTAGCCCCTTGCGATCACGAAGGCTGGCCAGAGGCAAGGGATTGGCGGCATCGCTGATATCGAGCAAGCGTATATAGACATTGGTGAGACTGGTTTCTGCCACCCCCTCGTACAACAGGTTAAGCGCGCGATAGACACCGACCACCATGCCATCGGGCAAGTCGCTATCGGCAGCCACGATGGTGGTATGCGGTGAATAACCAAACACCGGCAACATGAATAACACACCTGCCTGGCTCTCCTGATGCTGTATCAGGTCTATCGGCGCGGTGCCAATCAAGTCCTGTCCTGCATAGGCAAGATCGACAGCCGTTCTGCGATCTGCATTGGAGTAGATATCGTAGCCCAGTACTTCAAGGTTATCCTGAAGGGGTTCTATGTACTCGATAACAACGTAATTTGGTCGCTGCCCCGCGACCTGTAAGCTACCGCTGGAATTACGTTCGCTAAAAGTAAAATCGCTAAAGCCCTGCAGCCGCATTGATTGTTCAAAAGACTCGCGATCGATTTGCGACACCACCGGATTCCAGGAAAAAGCGTAAATACTGGGGTTGCGATTTAGCGCGCGTTCGACGTATTTCTTGAACTGCTGACGATTGACCGAATCGGCTGTAGCGAAAAGTTGCTGCAGCGAATACAGCACTTCGAAATTACGTGAAACCTTGTCTTGCACCACTTCACCGAGAATAGCGGCCTGCCCGCGGAATTCGGTTTCGATTTGTTCGCTACGCTGCTGGCTCACCATTTGAAATATCACCACTATGGTCGCAAGAGTCACAACCAACGGCACCGCTACCTGGATTTTACGCGGTGCCCAGAAGGACCTCGGCCTGGCGCAAAAAATAAATACCAGCGGCATAACAAACAATACGCCAAGACAATCCCCCGACCACCAGGTTATCCAGTTGTAAGCGATCTGGTCGCTATCGATCAGCCCCGCCAACGCCAGGCTGGCAATTCCCCAGCTAGCACTGACCAGACTAGCCAATGGCCCACCCAGCCCGAGAAACAGGATGACTGACCTCGCCTCGACCAATCCGCTGTTGATATCAACTGCACGCCTGATGAGGAAGCAACCGAGCAGCGCCTGCAGGCTGCTGCCCAGCGCGATGCTGCTACAAAACAAGAGGGATTGCCAAATGGAGAAATCGGCAATTTGTAATGATTCCGGCAGGTTGATCAGCATAGAGCCAAGCAATACGCCAGGCCAGAGGCGGTTACCATAGAGCAGTAACGCTGCTAGTGCGACACCAGCCGCAGGCCAGATCGGACTGGCAAATCCCGGCGTTATCGCGATGAGCAGACCCAGATAGGCCACAAGGTAGTAGACCGCAGCCAGACCGAGTATCGAGATTAGTATATTTCGGTTGGGCTGTTGTCGATCGTGGTCCATGTGAAAAGGCTCCCTGAGGAATTCATACTACACATTTTAAAGCGTAGCTCATGGCTGGCGAACATGCCCGAAAAAATGTGCTTAAGAAAGCAAAAAATAAAACGTCATCACGGGTAAGGATTCAAGCTACAAACAAACCGGTTTCAGATACCAGAATTCAATAAAAAAATACACCGTCATCGCGGAATCTGCGCAGCAGATATTCGGGATTTCAAAACGTATAGGCTGCCGACCGGTTCACTACTCTTTTCACGTCATTCGTCGGGAGATCCCGGACAGGCGCTGCGCGCCTTCCGGGATGACGAGTTATTATTGATGATGACCTGCAATTAATTAGGCATGTCGGGACACACCGACGAATGACTTACTATTAACCAGGGATCTCGGGGGCCGCCCTGGGATGGCGCTCTTTAAATTCAGAGTTTCGGGTGGCGCCGCGGGACGACGTTCTTTCAGTTCAGAGTTTCAGGTGTCGCCGCGGGACGACGTTCTTTCAGTTCGGAGTTTCGGGTTGTGCCGCGGGGTAACGCAAAATGAAAAGGATTCCGTCCCGCATCAAAACTTAAACAAAAAATACACCGTCATCCCGGAATCTGCGCAGCAGATGTCCGGGATCTCCAAACGCATGGGCTGTCGACAGGCTTGCTACTCTCTACTTGCGGGCCACGCCAGGAATTAAGATGCCTGCCAGTTACCCGACTTGCCGCCGGATTTTTCCAGCAAACGCACATCGGAAATAACCATGCCGCGATCTACCGCTTTACACATGTCGTAAATCGTCAGCAGGCTGATTTGCACACCGGTGAGCGCTTCCATTTCCACGCCGGTCTGACCGTGGGTTTCGCTGACCACCTTGCACAGGATTTCGCTGGCGGCCTCGTCGATTTCGAAGTCGACCGAGACGTGGGTTAGCGATAGCGGGTGACACAATGGAATCAGGTCGGCGGTGCGCTTGGTTGCCATGATGCCGGCGATACGTGCGATGCCGAGCACGTCGCCCTTCTTGTGCTTGCCTGCGAGAATTAATTCCAGCGTCTGCGCCTGCATGCTGATCTTGCCGCCAGCCAGCGCACGCCGCGCGCTAGACTCTTTGTCGCCGACGTCGACCATATGTGCTTCGCCAGCCTGGTTGAAATGGGTAAGTTTACTCATGCGCGCATTCTATCATTTAAGCAGCAGATAAAGCTCGCGTTCGCCGCGTTGAATATTCATCACCATGCTGTCGTTTTGATCGACTATTGCGAAGGCTTCGTCGAAGCTGCGCGTCAGCTGTTTGTTGATCGAATAAATGATATCGCCAACGCGAAAACCAGCCTCCCAGGCATTCGAATCCTTCTTCACTTCCATCACCTGCAGGAAATTGACCTGGCCACGTTGCAAGCGCTGTTGACGGATTTCACCGATGATGGCACCAGACAGTTTTCTGTGAATCAGGCTGCCGTCGATGCGTGGAATATCTATTGCCTGTATCTCTACTGTTAACTCGATTTCCTCGCCATTGCGGAACAGCGACAACTCGATGCTTTGACCGAGGCGTTGCAAGCCCACCAGATTGTGCATGTCGCGCGCCGAGCGAATCGGCCGATCATTGGCCGCGACTATGACATCGCCTACCACCAGACCCGCCTTGTCAGCGGGTGATCCCTGTTCTATCTGGGTGATGATAAAACCGTTGTTTCGATCTATAGCAAAGGCCTGCGCCAGCTGTTCGGTAAGGTCCTGCCCCTGCGCACCGAGTCGACCGCGCTGCACTTCACCGTGGTCGATCAACTGGCGCATTATCCCGCTGGCCATATTGATCGGTATGGCGAAACCTATGCCGATATTGCCCTGGTTGCCAGCGCCGTAGATGGCGGTATTGATACCCACCAGCTCACCGCGCAGGTTAACCAGGGCACCCCCGGAATTGCCGAGATTGATCGAGGCATCGGTCTGGATAAAATCTTCGATGGTTTCTATGCCGAGACCGGAGCGACCCAGCGCGGAAATTATACCCGAGGTAACCGTCTGCCCCAGTCCGAATGGATTGCCGATTGCGACAACAAAATCACCGACGCGTAGTTTTTTCGAATCCATCATCGGGATTTCGACCAGGTTAATCGCTGACACCTGCAATACGGCGACATCGGTTTCCTCGTCGCGACCGACTATTTCTGCGCTGAGTTCGCGTCCATCGGTCAGGGTCACGTTGATTTCGTAGGCATTCTTGATGACGTGATTATTGGTCAGTATCAGGCCCCGGCCTGCGTCGACGATGACGCCGGAACCGAGACTGCTGGTTTCGAGAACCCGCTCGAATCCGGGAGTATTGAAGAAGCGGCGGAAGAATGGATCCTGCGGCAGCGGCAATCCGATGCGCCGGCGCGTCTTGCCGCGGGTGGCGATGTTGACCACGGCCGGGGTAACCTTTTCCAGCATCGGTGCCAGGCTGGGCAGAGGCTCACCATCCACCATCGCAGGCAAAGCCGCCGTCGCGGGAACTGCGATCACCAGCAGCAGACTGAGCAACCACTGTTTCATCGCAAGCACTTAAAACGAGCGCGGATTAAAATCAAACTTCTTTTTCATCTCCCGGTAGAATTTTTCTGCATCGCTATCGTCAGCCGGCGGCGTCTGGATCATGATTTCGACAAACTGATCCCCGGCCGGGGTGCCAGGCATGCCTCTGCCAGCGAGGCGCATTTTCTGCCCGGATTGCATGCCTGCCTTTATTTTCATTTCTACCGAACCCGATAGCGTCGGGATTTTCAGGCTGCAGCCCAGCGCCGCTTCCCAGGGCGCGAGCGGCAGTCGCAACTGCACATCGCGACCGTCCAGTTTGAAATAACGGTGCGGCACTATGTTCATTTCCAGTAGCAGGTCGCCCGGCTCGCCGCCAGCCATGGATTTCTGCCCCTG
>CAXBMV010000078.1:0-9041 GCA_963976575.1 uncultured Gammaproteobacteria bacterium
TTGTTCACCGTGTTCATCGCCTCGGGGGCCATGCTTGGTTACTCCAGCGGCCTCGGTGGCAAGCGCGTAGTCGCACCTACGGTGATGGTATCTTTCCTGATCGCCATGATCGTCTTCATTATTATCGATCTCGACCGCCCGCGACGCGGGTTAATTCAGGTGAACCAGGGCAGCATGCTCGAGTTAAGCCAGTCGGCGTCCGTCCGGAATTAAAGATCACTGCAGGATCGCCAGGCGGGTATTAAGGGGTTTCATGGTGACGACGTCATCAGCCCTGGCGCCCTGCCGGAAAACGATATCAATTCAGCAATTCAACAAACAAGCTGTAATACAATCTATCCACCAACCACTATCTGAGGAACAGACATGCCGGGACCCTATAAAGGCAGCTGTCTATGCACTTCGATCCGTTTCGAAGTCGACGAATTCATCAGCAACACCGGAAACTGCCATTGCAGTATGTGCCGCAAGTTCCATGGTGCTGCGTTTGCCACCATCGCCGAAACGCGGCGTCAGCATTTCCGCTGGATTTCAGGTGAGGAACTGCTCAAGGAATACACCGCAGCCAACGCCACGGTGAGGAGTTTTTGCAGCCACTGTGGTTCCAGCCTGCTGTTTTTCAGTCCGAAAGCTCCGCCGGATCTGGTTGAGATTGCGCTGGCCTGTTTCGACGACGAAGTACCGCTGAAACCGGATGCGCATATCTTCGTCGGCTCCGGGGCAAAATGGGCAGCGCCGCAGGATGACCTGCCGCAATACGAAGCCGGACGTGACAGCAGGCGTTTGGATTAACACAAAAAAGGCCACGAAGTAGAATCTCAGATTGACAATCTTCGGCCCGGTTGTAAGCTTTCTTCGGCTGATTTATCCAACAACCCATTATGGTGAGAGCTATGAATAAAAAGGGTTTGTCTCTACTCGCATCGGCAATTCTGCTGAGCGCAACTCCGGTTAATGCAAAGGATGTCGCCGACGGCACTATCCTCGCCTTCGATCGCAAGGCCAGGATTCTGGTTTTTGTCGACAAGACTGTGTGGCCGCTGGAAAAAATGTCTACACAATTATCAGATAATCTCAAGGCGGGTGATCGTGTGCAGGTGATTTACGATGCCGACGAAGAAGGTGTCGACAAGATTTATAGCATCGAAAAGCTATAGTGGCTTAGCCCCCGTTCTGGAGCGCCTGCACTGTTCCAGGGCGCTCGGCAGAATTGGCTTTCAACCGGTAAGCACAGGCTGGTAGACTATTGCCTGCGATAAAGGAGAACCACAATGGCTGTATACATATGTGAAGTCTGCAAGATGAGCATCGGTACCATGACCTGCGGCAGCTGCGACCGCGAACTGGAACATGGCTCGGTGGCTACCGACGACGGTGGCTCGGTAGCCGTATCAAAATGTCCTGATGGCCATGGCATGATTAAATCACCGATGTGCTGCGGTCAGGATATGACCCGCAGCGACTAGTCCCGTCGCGGCAAAGGAGCAGTAAGGCTGTATTCCAGTTTAACCTTCGCTAGTCTGGTCGCATTATTCGGCTCGTTAATCCTGCTGGCCCTGATCCCCAGTGTCAGCGTTGTCACAGTATCGGCCCGAGCCGCGGCCTTTGGTTTCAGCCATGGGCTGTTCACCGCACTCGGCATTGTTGCCGGGGACATCATCTTCATCCTCGTGGCGGTATACGGACTGGCCTTGATAGCCACGGCCATGGGTACGCATTTTGCGCTACTCAAATATGTTGGCGGCGCTTACCTGATCTGGCTGGGACTAAGCATGTGGCGCGCCGAGGCGAAAACCGCTAATCCACAACACACAGCTGATTCGACCTGGACCTCCAGCTTCCTCAGCGGCCTGTTAATTACCCTCGGCGATCAGAAGGCCATTTTCTTTTACCTGGGTTTCTTCCCGGCCTTTCTCGATCTGTCTGCAATAACGCCACTGGATACCCTGATCATTATCGCTATCGCCGCAGTGAGCGTCGGCGGAGCCAAGCTGTTTTATGCTGCGCTGGCAGATCGTGCCAGCCGCCTCTTCGACAATCGACCTGCCATACGCGCTATCAATATTTGCGCAGCCTGGGTAATCATCGCCGTCGGGGTGACCCTGCTGCTGAAGACCCTGCTAGAAGCATGAGTATGGAAACACAGGATCGACAATTGCTGCAGGCGACAATCGAGTTCACGCTGGCGCAATCACATGCCGATGTAGAAAGGTTTAAAGCGGCGATGCTTGACTGGGGCCACCACTGGCAGGCGACTACAGCCACCTACCTGCCCGCAGCTGACCTCCTCGCAGACAGCCTCGACAGTGCAAACGAGCAAACCCGGGCTTTGCTGGCAATGTTCGAACAACACAAGCATCGCCTGCGATGGGAACAGAGTTACCGCCAGATCGATGGACTGGTTTCCGATGCGATGCTGGCCGCCTACGCATTCGCCGAACTTATCGGCTACAACGGCCCCTTTGTCAGCGAACGCATCCGCTGTGGTATCGGCGTCTGGGGCGCTGATATTGATTATCCCAGGCACCGTCACGGCGCCGAAGAGATTTACATCCCGCTGGCAGGATCGGCGTTATTCAAGATCGGTGATAGCGAGGAGCGTCTGTGCCGCGCCTCTGATCCGGTACTTGTCGAATCGCAAACAACACATGGATTTCGCAGCCTTGATCAGGGTCTGGTAGTCCTCTATCTATGGCAGGCGGGAGACTTGCGCGAAGTATCGCACTTTGACTGAGGCAATCATGCATCGACCCGGTATCAAGATCATCGACGAGGCAGCTGGCGAAGGCGCCCTGATAGAGCGTCAGCAGGTTTACCAGATGCGCCTGAAAATGTGGCTCAACCAGGGTGAAGCGATTCGCTGGGAGCAGCCCTGGGGCATGGTCGATCGTGCCAGGCTGGAGGATCAGGGTGAAACTCTGGTTACCGATCTGCGCTACGATCGCGAAAACATGATCGCCGGGATGTTTCAAGGTATAGCGGGGATGCGCATCGGTGGTCGAAGAAAATTGAAAATTTCAGCGCACCTGGCCTACGCTGAGACCGGACTTGCCGACCGCATACCCGCTAATGCGCTGATCATTGTCGAAGTCGAAGTCATCGAGCAGCGTGTCTTCGCGAAATACTAATTCGATAGAATCAACCCGCCAGCAGCGCTCTCAATCTTCCTCGTCCATGTATAGATCGATGATCCTGCCATCTTCTGAAATCAGCGCCTCGTACTCATCACCTTCGTGTTCGAAGTCGACTTCGTAAACCGTCCTGCCATTTCTGCTGTCCTGCTCGATATCACCGATCAATGCTCCGGCATAACGCTGTTCGATCAGGGCCCGAATCTCTTCATTCGATACCGCCCCGGCAGTCGCGCTAAGCAATAACAAACCCGCCAATATCGATGCGTATCTGATCACCATCCTGCCTCCTCCATTCGATCGGGGTTTTATCCATTGCCAAAATGCAACGCTAGTGAAGACAAAGCCGCTGCCGCTCCTGCAACACAATATACGATCCAGTTTGGACAGTTCCTGAAACGAAAGTTCATAACCGGCGTATCAAATATCAGTCGATTAGCTACGATTGCCCCCGCTATGGATATATTACTTATCTAGTAGTGACGATTACGCGATACTGGCGACTTTCCTAAAATCGAGCAGCCAGTGGTGTCTTTATGCAAACAGAAACCTGTCGAAGCCAGAAAACCAGTCTGTTCAAGTACCAGGCAGGCTTGACTTCGCCAGCGCTTGATTGGGATGCCGCGCCGGCAAGCCCCGGCTCAAAGGAACAGATTGAGTTATGCAGCACAGCGCCATCGCTCAACTCTGCGACGGGCAAAACCCTGCATGAGTCGACCCCGATACCTGTTGCCGGTCATCGTATTCTCACAATTTTGTGGTACATCGCTGTGGTTCGCCGCAAACGCGGTGCTGGTCGACCTGCAACAGGACTGGGGTCTGGCACAGGATTCCCCGGGGCATATCACCATCGCAGTACAACTGGGATTCATTCTCGGAACCTTCCTGTTCGCGCTACTCGTTATTGCCGATCGCTTTTCACCACGGCTGGTATTCTTCGTTAGCAGCATCGTCGCCGCTCTGGCGACCGCGAGCCTGCTGGTTATTCCACAACTTCCTTCTGCACTGTTACTGTCGCGATTCGTAAGCGGTTTTTTTCTTGCAGGTATTTACCCGGTAGGCATGAAAATAGCCGCTGGCTGGTTTCTTCGAGCCAGCGGTGCCCAGTTACCCTGGCAGGCGGTCATTGTATCCGTCTCAGTGTTGGCCGTGATCGGCGCAGGCGCGATGTTATTGCTGGTGCCAGATGGCCCCTATATGACACGCGGCAGCGGCTTTACGCCGCGGGCACTGACAATTCTGCTCCACTCCAAACGCCTGCGTGCATCGGCCTGTGGCTATTTTGGCCATATGTGGGAACTCTATGCCCTGTGGGCTTTTCTGCCGCTGTGGCTGATCGCCTATAGCCAGCGCAACGCTGTCGAACTCAATCCTTCCTGGTGGACTTTTGCCATCATCGCAATCGGTTTTTTCGGTTGCGCGATTGGCGGGGCGATTTCGATGCGCGCAGGCAGTGCCCGCGTGGCTGCAGTACAGCTTGCGATTTCCGGCATCTGTTGCCTGATGTCGCCATTGTTTTTCAATGGCGATAGCCTGCCATTGCTACTCTTCCTGTTGCTCTGGGGCATTACCGTCGCCGGAGATTCGCCACAGTTTTCTGCGCTCAATGCGAAATACGCACCTCCCGAGTACCTCGGCTCGGTGCTTACCCTGGTAAATTGCATCGGCTTCCTGGTCACGGTTTTCAGTATCCAGCTACTCGATGCGCTGCTCGGTATCATTCCAGTCGACTTCCTCTTCTGGCTATTGATTCCCGGACCGGTTATCGGACTATGGATGATGCGTGGACTGCGAGATAGCAGGCCAGACACAGCTTAACAAGCTAGCCACGGTTATCCGGTTTATCCAGCGCCTGGTTTCGACTAAAATTGCGCTTTTTGCAGGCCGCTCACTTCATGCTCAAAGTCGGAAACAAACTCAACAATTTCAGTGCTACCACCGGCAATAGCCAGCGCGTCAGCCTGCAGGATTATCGCGGCAAGAACCTGCTGCTGTATTTCTACCCCAAAGACAATACCGCTGGGTGCACCACCGAGAGACAGGACTTTCGTGATGCCGGCGAGCAATTCGATGTATTGAACACGGTGGTTCTCGGGGTATCGCGCGACAGCCCGGCATCACATCTAAGATTTGCCACGAAACACCAATTCAATTTTGATTTACTCAGTGACGAAGACGAAAGCCTGTGTCGGCAGTTCGATGTCATACATATGAAAAAACTCTATGGCAGGGAGTATCTCGGCATCGAGCGCAGCAGTTTCCTCATCGACGCGCAGGGCATTTTAAGACGTGAATGGCGTAAAGTCAGGGTAAAAGGCCATGTCGAGGCAGTGCTGCAGGCGATTGCCGAGATGGAACAAGAATCGAGCTAGGGAAAATAAGGGCTGAATACTTCCACTATGGTGCGATAGACCTGTTTTTTAAAAACGGGGATTTGCTCGACCAGCCAGCTGGCATCGACCCAGTCAAAACTGTTGAATTCCCGCTCGAGGACTTGCGCGGCATCCGGCAAGGGGCCGTTGTACTCGAGTAAAAACCATTTCTGGCGTTGGCCCACGTAATAAATGCCGTCCTTGTACTGGGGTTTGCGAAAGCGGTACTGCAACCATTCCTCATGGCTGTGGATCAAGGCAACCTGTTCCATAGTCAGACCGGTTTCTTCGAATAACTCGCGCTGCAATGCCTGGTCAGGCGTTTCCTGCGGGTCTATGCCGCCCTGCGGCATCATCCACTCGCCGGCATAGTGGATCGCTTCACCGGCAAGAATTTCCCCCTTGCGGTTGACGATCATGATGCCGACATTATTTCGATAGTCTTGCGTTTCGCTGCTGTTACTGCCCGGCTTCATTCGCCTCCCCGGTTATATTCCCCCTGCTACTTTCGCACAGGCACTGGCTAATATACTATCTCCCCGCCTGCTACGCACGAGTCTCGTTTATGACCACCCTTGAAAGCGCCAAGTTCGGGATTCGAAATTCCGTAGATTACTTTCTTTCGACCTTCCTGTTTGGCGTTATGTTCGGCATTGCTGCCTCTGGTATCGGCCTGCAGCAATGGCAGGCGCTGTCGATGAGCTTCAGTTCTTTCACCGCCTCGGGCCAGTTCGCGGCGCTGGAATTCTGGCATGCGCCGTTGCCGCTGGGCACCATCGCGCTTTCTGTGGCTCTGGTGAGTACGCGTAATATTCTGCTGGGCATGGCGATGACCCATCATTTTGATGGTCATAGTCTGTTGCGACGCATCCTCTGGTTGTTCCTGCTCAACGATCCCGGCGTGGTCACCAGCTACAAGCTTCCCGTCGAAGTCGACCGCCTCGGTTATGTCACCGGCTACGGCGTATCCCTGATGACCAGTTGGCTGCTATCGACCTGGGTGGGATTTAATATTGCCGGGGTGTTCGCCACTCTGGATCTGGGTTCGATCGCCTTCGCCGGCCCGCTGGTGATGGCGACCATGATGATGCTGTTCGCGAAAAATTCAAACGCCAGGGCCACACCCTGGATGGTTTCGGGTGTTTGCGCTCTGATACTGTTCGAGTTGGGCACGGTCAACTACGCGATACTGCTTCTATCGGTGGCCGCCGGGGTAGTCGTTTCGATATTTCAGGAGCGCCGCAAGCATGCCTGAATTAAACAGTGTTCTGATCGCCATCGCGATGATGGGCTCGATTGTTTACCTGACCCGTCTTGGCGGCTATTTCATCGGCCTGCAACTGCGCCATATCGCCGGTATCAAGCCGGTGCTTGAAGCCCTGCCCGGCTGTGCCTTTATGGCGATACTCGCTCCGGCGGTGCGTCAGGGCAGCGTTACTGAAATCATTGCTATGCTGTGCGTCATAGGCATCATGTGGCGCAGCAATAACGTCGTCCTCGCCACTGGAACAGGCATGGCAGTATTGCTGCTAGCCGCGCCCTATCTCGATGCACTCTGAAGCAAGCGGTCTCGGTGTATGCGCCTGACGCCCCTGCTACTGCTGGCATCGCTGTCGCTGTTCTGGGGGCTGAACTGGCCGGGTATGAAAATCATCCTCGCGGAAGTGCCGGTGTGGTGGTTCCGCTCCATCTGCCTGCTGGCCGGGGGTAGTATTTTACTGGCGGTTTCTGCCGTCTCCGGCAAACGCTGGCGGCTTCAGCGTAACGAATACCGGCCGGTCATGCTTTGTGGCAGTTTCGCGATTCTCGGCTGGATGGTTTTTTCTGCCTATGGTGTTTCCTTGATGCCCGCCGGGCGGGCCTCCATTATTGCCTTTACCATGCCACTATGGGCCTCGCTGATCGCGCATTTCGTGCTCGGCGAAAGCCTCACCCGAGTGCGTCTGATCGGCCTGGCGCTGGGCCTGCTCGGGCTGGCGGTGTTGATTGGCCCGGATCTGGTCATATTGCAACGCGCCCCTTTGGGGGCCCTGTTCATGCTGATGGCCGCGATTTCCTGGGCGACGGGAACCATACTGATCAAGAAAACCAGCTGGGAAATACCGGCGATCAGTAATGTCGCCTGGCAATTGCTGTTCAGCGCGATCCCGGTGACGCTGGTCGCTGCCTTAAGCGAACCCTTCCCCGACCCCGCCGAACTCAGTGCAAACGCGTTGCTGGCACTGCTTTACCTAATCCTGTTTCCGATGAGCTATTGCCAGTGGGCTTACTTCCGTGTGGTCGGCCTGCTACCAGCCTCGCTGGCGGCGATAGGTACGCTTACCGTACCCTTGATAGGCGTCTATTCGAGCCACCTGGTGCTTGGCGAAAGCGTTGGCTATAGCGAACTGATCGCCTTGATACTGATAGTCACCGCGCTGGCGCTGGTGATGCTGGTACCCGCCTGGCAGAAATCTCGCGCAACACCCGGCGTTTAACCGGGAATCAGGAATTTTCCGCTGCCTGCGGTCTCGGTTCGCTGGCCTTGCCCTGTTCGACCCGCTGACGCGTACCCTCGCGCTGAAATGCATTACTCGCGGCGGGTAGTTCGCCGGCCAGCGCCTCGATGCGCAGGCCTGCGGTCTGTGGTGCCAGCCTGCCGGCGTCGGTGAGTCCCTGGTGGCGCGCCCAGGCAGCGTACTTTTTATTCACCTGGTGCGGCTGATAAAGGCTAAGCGTATCCGGCACTATGTCATAGTCGACCTGCAGCGCGCCCGCAGCTGCCGCAGCGGCGATCAATTCTTCACCCACGGCGCTGCGCGCCACCAGCGCATTTACCCCGGGATCGTCGACACTGGCTTCGCGTGTCGGCGAACCACCCGGCCAGGTGTCGGCCACGGCGATGTCGGCGGCTTCACCTATCGCATCCGGACAAATCTTGCAGCGAAATGGCAAGGCCCAACAGGTTTCGTCCTCGCCCCAGAAATCGAGATAGTGGAATTCGCTGCTACCCGCAGCGGTATCCACACGGGTTGGCCCGGGACAGCCTCGACCACGGTATCGCAGGCCGGTTACCTCGTCCGGGTTTATCGCCATACGCCGGTAAAAATCCTGCGTCGATGCCGGGGTACCGAAGCCGCCACACACCAGCGTCAACCAGTAACCAACCAGTCGATCGACGCGTGCATCCTGCTGCGCGTAGTTGCGTAACGCAGCGATGTCGCAGGGCTTGCCGATAAAGGCAAAAGCTTGCTCGCGATCCAGCACCTCGTTGATATCGACCAGAGTCGCGCTCGGCCCATAACGGGAGCCAGCCGCTTCGAGCACATCGGCGCGAGTGTAACTCAGTGTGCTTTCACCGAAGCTCGGATCAGTTGTCGAAGTTTTCACATGCAGAATAAACTCGACCCGCTTCGACTCCAGCAGATATGCGGCCAAAGCGCTGAGTACCCCGCCGGTTGAGCCCTCGAAACGCAGCTCTGCATCTCCCGCCCAGCCGCGCAGCATTCGCCGCCAGGGGCCCCAGACATTGTCCAGTTTGCTATCCGCTTCGACTAGC
>CAXBMV010000079.1:0-8977 GCA_963976575.1 uncultured Gammaproteobacteria bacterium
TTCTGGAGAATATCGAAGATCTGGCACTGATCATGACCCTGGAACAGGGAAAGTCGCTGGACGAGTCCCGTGGTGAAATCAAATACGGTGCGTCCTTTGTGGAATTTTATGCCGAAGAGGCCAAGCGCCCGAATATCGAGGGCGTGACTTCGCATTTGAAAGGCGCCGAGGTCGAAGTCTGGCGTGAACCGGTCGGCGTGGCCGGATTGATAACGCCGTGGAATTTCCCCAACGCGATGTTAACGCGTAAGGCCGCCGCCGCGCTGGCAGCAGGTTGCAGCGTTGTCGCCCATCCTTCCTACGAAACCCCTTTATCGGCGCTGGCACTGGCACGACTGGCCGAGCGCGCCGGCATTCCGGCCGGGGTATTCAATCTGTTACCTGGGAAGGCAGCGGTTATAGTTGGCGAATGGATGAAAACACCTCTGGTACGCGCGATCTCTTTTACCGGTTCTACCGAAGTCGGCCGCTTACTCTATCGTCAGAGCGCCGATACGGTGAAACGCATGATCATGGAACTGGGTGGACACGCTCCCTTCCTGGTATTCGCCGATGCCAATATCGAACAGGCGGTGGAATGCGCCATCTCAGCCAAGTTTGCAACCTCGGGACAGGATTGTCTTGCGGCCAATCGTTTCCTCGTCGAGCGCCCGGTATACGACGAATTCTGCCAGCGATTCGCGGAGCAAACCGCTGCCCTCGATGTCGGTAAAGGCATAGACAATGCAACCATCGGCCCGTTGATGAACCAGAAGGCGCTGGACAAGCAAATCGAGCATGTCGAGGACGCGACGCGCAAAGGTGCACGCATACTCACCGGCGGCAATCGCCACAGCGCCGGCGAATTATTCTTCGAACCGACCGTGTTGGCGGATGTCCCTGACACGGCGAAGATTTTTCACCAAGAAACCTTCGGCCCGGTAGCCGCCATCGCGGCCTTCGACAGCGAAGACGAGGCCCTGACCCGTGCCAACGATACCGAGTACGGTCTGGTCGCCTATGTGCATACCGAAAGCGCCCACCGTATTTACCGACTGACCCGCGCATTGCAATACGGTATGGTTGCGGTCAACCGTACCAAGGTAACCGGCGCACCAATCCCGTTTGGCGGCATGAAACAATCGGGGCTCGGGCGCGAAGGCGCGCGCCAGGGCATGGAAGCCTATACCGAAGTGAAGTACGTTTGCCGGGACTATAACTAGCCCGTCAAAGCCACCTTAATTTTATCCAGATGAGAACAGCCATGAGTGAAAACCCAGCCTTGAACACGAGCAATAATAGCCCGCTACCCAGCGACGCAGAACTGTCGAAGTCAGATCGCTCCGCTACGCTGCACCCGTTTACTTCGCTACGCGCCTTCGAAGAGGATGAAACCGGCGGCCCGCGCATTGTCGAAAAGGGACATGGCATACGCATCACCGACGTAACCGGCAAGACATCCATCGACGGATTCGCCGGACTTTACTGCGTGAATATCGGCTATGGGCGCACCGAGGTAGCCGATGCGATCGCCGAGCAGGCGCACAAGCTTGCCTATTACCACAGCTATGCCGGTCATACCACGCGAGCACTGGCGCGCCTGTCACAGCGCCTCGTCGACCTGGCGCCGAACGACATGAAAAAAGTCTTTTATGGTCTCTCCGGCTCCGACGCCAACGAAACCCAGGCCAAACTGGTATGGCATTACCACAATCTGATCGGCAAGCCCGAGAAGAAAAAAATCATCGCCCGCGAGCGCGGCTACCACGGCTGCTCGGTGGTTTCGGGTTCCATGACCGGTATGAGTTTTTACCATGCGCATATGGATTTACCGGTTGGCGGCATCCTGCATACAGGTGCCCCGCATTATTACTGGGGAGCCGAAGCGGGCGAATCGGAACTCGATTTTTCACGTCGCCGCGCGGCTGAGCTGGAAAAAATGATTCTGGACGAAGGGCCGGAAACCGTGGCCGCTTTTATTGCCGAGCCGGTGCCCGGCACTGGTGGCCTGATACCGCCGCCACAGGGATACTGGGATGAAATCCAGGCCGTGCTGAAAAAATACGAAGTGCTGTTGATTTCCGACGAAGTGGTTACCGCCTTCGGTCGCATCGGTGCCTGGTTTGGTTCATCAGTATACGGCATGAAGCCCGATCTGATCACTGTGGCCAAGGGGCTTACCTCGGCTTACGCACCGCTGTCCGCGGTGCTGATCGGCAAGCGCGTGGCAAGCGTGCTGTCGGAGCATTCCGACGATGTTGGCGTCTTTTCCCATGGTTATACCTACAGCGGTCATCCGATTTGCGTAGCCGCGGCGAATGCCAATCTCGATGTGCTGGAACGCGATGGTATCGTCGATCATGTCGCTGCACTGGGTACTACGCTGCGCGACAAACTCGCCGAAGCGGTCGTCGATATTCCGATTATCGCCGAAGTCCGCGGTGTCGGCATGCTCGCTGCTATCGAATTCGTCGCCGATCCCGCGCAAAAACTGCGCTTCGATGCGAAGCACAAGGTCGGCGCCAGAATGTCGGCCGCCTGCCTGAAAAATGGTTTGATCGCTCGCGCTATGCCACACGGGGATATTCTGGGATTCGCACCGCCGCTGATCACAACCGGTGAAGAAATAGCCGAAATCGCGGAAATCGTAGGCCGCTCGGTACGCGAGGTTTACGACCAATTAGTTGCAGAAGGGGTAGTTTAGAAGGTCGGCTCTCCCGGCCCGGGCTTGCCTGTCCCCTGCGCGCGTGCAGGGGGCATTAGGTTTCTTCCCTGCCCCTGGTGAAACCTGCCCATACCCGCAATGGACGCCTGCAGCCAACCGTATCAGGCGTTAACTATAGTCAGCAGAGGGGCTTAAAGCCCTTTGGAAATGAGTATAGTGTCGTCGTATAAATCACCCCGACCTGACGACTGTTTATTGATAAATTGAGACGACAGGGAATATTTTAATTGTATACTTGAGCGACAATGGATATAAAGCAAGCTCATGAAGGATAAAGCCAGCTCTAGCTCCGCAGTCGAAAAGGCCATCTCTGTTCTGGAAGCCATTACCCGGGACCTGCGCCCGCTCGGTGTGGTCGATATCGCTGCCGAACTCGGTCTGCCACGGCAGACAGTGCATCGCATTGTACGCCAGCTGGAAGAGTTGAAGATGGTGCAGAAGGACCCTGGCCGTGAACGCTATGCCTATGGCGAGCGGCTGCGCGTCCTCGCAATCAATACGATTTCATCGTCGCAATTATCACGCTCCAGTCATACGGTTTTGCAAAAGCTGGTCGCCGAGATCAGGGAAACCTGCAATCTTGGCATGCTCGACGGCAACGAAGTGATTTATATCGATCGCGTAGAGTGTGACTGGCCGCTGCGCGTGCAGTTGAAACCAGGCAGCCACGTACCGATCCACTGCACAGCACTCGGCAAACTGCTGCTCGCCTACCAGGATGACGAATCGCGAAGCCGGCACATCCGCGCCATCGAGTTAAACCGCTACACCCAGTACACCATCACCGATCCGGATTTGCTTGAAGCGCAGCTCGAACAGATTGCGGCGCAAAAGTACTCGATCAACAACCAGGAAGACGGCATCGGTTTAATTGCGATTGCGGTACCCGTGCGCAACGCCCAGGGCGAGGTTCTCGCCGGTCTCGCGGTGCACGCACCGGAGGCCCGGTTTCCTATCGCAGCGGCGATTGAACGACTGCCGGAGTTACATCTGGCAGCCGAAAAAATCGGTCAGTCCATGTTTGGTAGAGATCAATAATTGTGACCTGACGTCTCAAATTTTGGTTGACTTGTTCGTTCACTTTCCTGATTATGACTCGGGTCAGTCTGATGATCAGGCAATCCAAGCCGGGTTCGAAACCATAATCGATCGGCATCAGGCTTTGAAATAACCCACTCCCGCAGGAGGGATATCATGTTTCGTAGCCATTTCAAACCATCTGTGATTTTCACTGTGATGACTGTCCTGTTGGTCAGCCTCATCACCAGCGTTCCGGCGCGCGCCACCGAAACCATTAACTTCGGCACCCAGCCGGCCACCATGCCAATTTACATCGCCCGTTCCATGGGATTGCTCGATGAAATTGAAAAGAAACACGATGTGAAGATCGAATTCAAGGTGTTCTCTTATGGCGCACCGGAGAACCAGGCACTTGCAGCGGGTGAATTGCAAATTGCATCGGCAGGCATGGGGCCGGCGATAGTCGCCGCGGCACGTTTGCCAGCCAAACTACTGGCGATTTCGATACTCGAACAAACCGCCATTCTCGTTCCCATCGACTCACCGATCAAGTCGGTCGCCGAACTAAAAGGCAAGCGGGTCGCCTTTCCAGGAAAGGGCTCTCAGCAGTATCCGTTACTGGTCAAGGCGCTGGCCGATGTGGGTCTCGATCTCAGCGATATCGAGTTATTCAAGACCAAGGGATCGGACGTACCGACCTTACTGGCCAACAAGAGCGTCGATGCCGGAATCACCTGGGATCCGCATGTATCGAACGCGCTTGCCGCCGGACATTCAAAGGTTTTGATCAAGGCTGAAAAAATTCTACCCATCAAGGCAGGCCACTATATCGGCAACGGTGTCTATGCCCGTGAAGACTTCATTGCGGCGCGACCGGAACTGGTACAGGACTTGATCACCGCGATCGTCAAGGCGATTGATTTCATTATCAAGAACGAAGACAAGGCCGTCGATATGTGGGCAGAACAAATCGGCTTCCCCAAAGAAGTGATTAGCTTCTCCCTGCGCGAAAAGATCTCGGTCTACAACACCGACGTAGCTCCGGATGCCTCGACTATTGTTCCTTATACCAAGTTTCTGAAAGATGCCGGCATTCTTCAAGAGAGCGACAACCCCAAGTTTGATCCAAGCTTTGCCAATAAAGCGCGGCAAGCGCTGAACTAGTATCCGTCTGACAGCTCCGGTGCTCGACTCTCGTGGTCGCGCACCGGACAGGACGCCACCCGTTTTTGGAGTGACCTCGTGAAATCAGTTGCACGCACACTGAACAATATTCTGCCCTACGTTTATGCCTTCGCCTTCATCATAGCCATCTGGCAGTTGGCGGTGATATTCAGCAATGCTCATGTTGCCCTGTTACCACCACCGCTACTTGCGGCCAGGACTTTTATAGATCTGATCATCTCCGGTGAACTGTTCGTTCATATCGGCGCGAGTCTTGGCCGGGTAGTGGTTGCATGGTTTATATCGGCATCGATAGCGATTCCACTCGGGCTAGCCATGGGTCACTGGAAACGCTTCGAGCACATCGTCGACCCGGTAGTAGAAATCTTTCGACCGATCTCTCCGCTGGCCTGGATTCCGCTTGCGATTCTGTGGTTCGGCATCGGCGAAACCGGCAAGATCTTCATCATCTTCATTGCAACCTTCTTCCCCATACTGCTTAACACGGTATCGGGCGTGAAAGGCGTGAACCCGGTGCTGGTACGGGCTGGCTACGTGCTCGGTTGTAAGACAGACCGGGAACTTTTCCTCAAGGTCATACTACCCGCGGCCATGCCCACTATTATCGTCGGATTGCGCATCTCCTTTGGCACCGGCTGGGCGGCCATCATCGCCGCGGAACTGGTCGCGGCGCAGGTAGGCCTCGGATATCTGATTGCAGACGGTATGGAAATTCTACGTTCTGACCTGGTTCTGGTCGGTATGGCAGTCATCGGAATTCTCGGAATAATGATCGATTCGGTTTTCCGGGTCATCAATAATCGCTTCACCTGGGGAGATTAAGCAATGAGTGACACTCCACAGATATTGAACACCAAGGGCATTTCCATTCGCCAGGTTGGCGTCACCTTCGGCGCCGATACCGAGGAACCCGTTGAAGCCCTGCAACCAGTCGATCTCGAAATCGAACCGGGCGAATTCATCGCGTTGGTCGGGCCGTCAGGTTGTGGCAAGTCAACACTATTAAACGTTCTTGCCGGGTTTATCAAACCGAGCACCGGCACTGCTCTGGTCGGCGACGAAGAAGTGCTCAAGCCGGACATCGACCATGGCATGGTTTTTCAGGACTATGCCCTGTTTCCATGGTTGAACGTCATCGACAACGTGGCTTTCGGCCTCGAGCGCCAGGGCATAGCGAAAGCTGAGCGTCTGCGCCGCGCGCAGGAAAACCTCGACATGGTCGGGTTGACCGAATTCTCCAACAAACGCGTCCACGAACTTTCCGGCGGCATGAAACAAAGGGTTGCCATAGCGCGCGTATTCGCCACCGATCCGTCGATCATCCTGATGGATGAACCCTTCGGTGCGCTGGATGCTTTAACACGCCGCTTCCTGCAGCATCAATTGCTGGAAATCTGGCAGCGTAATCGCAAGACCGTTGTCTTCGTGACCCACTCGGTGCAGGAAGCCATCTATCTGGCAAACCGCGTAGTCGTAATGACGGCTCGCCCGGGCCGCATCAAGCTAGACAGGAAGATCGAACTCGAACATCCACGTGATTTTTCTGCAGCCAATTTTCGCGCCTACGAAAAAACTGTTTACGATCAACTCGATGAAGAGCTGGCCAAAACATTCCAGCTCGAAGGCGGTGTGGGACAGTTTCATGACTGAGCCCCAACAGATCGACACGGTACGAGAAAGTAGTTGCAGTGATGCAGCACAGGCATTTCTTGCGCGCGCAAAAGTGCTGGAACCGGTGCTACATGCTTTTACCAGTATCGATGCCGAGCGTCTGTTAGCACAGGCACGGCGGCTGGACGACCTGCCAGGCGAACAACGCGGGCCATTGCACGGCTTGCTGCTCGGGGTCAAGGAAGTCTATGACGCCGAAGGCTATGCCTGTGGCTGGGGTACCGAAATACACGCGCAGCGACGGCCCGCAAAAGACTCTGCCGCTGTTGCCAGCCTGCGTGCTGCTGGCGCGCTGGTCGCCGGCATTACTGTCTCCACCGAATATGCGCTTGCCAAAACAGGCCCAACCACGAACCCGCATGATGCAAATCGCAGCCCCGGTGCCTCATCACAGGGTTCCGCAGCTGCCGTAGGTGCCGGGCTGGTGCCTGCTGCGCTTGGCTCACAAACCATCGGCTCGATTATTCGACCGGCCGCCTACTGCGGCTGTGTCGGTTTCAAACCCAGCCGAGGGCTATTCGATGGACGCGGATCTATGCCCCTGTCGGCAGCCCTGGATCATGTTGGATTTTTTGCAAACAACGCCGCTCTGGCGCGACAGCTCGCGACTGTATTGCAACCCGATTACGCCTGGAATGACGCCACCCTTCCAAACGGGGTAATCCTGCTCAAACCCTGGTACTCGGATCGCATCGATGCATCGGTTAGCGACGCAATAGCGCGGGCAGCCAGGCGTTTGTCCGCATCTCGCATCAGTGTCGAAAAGGCCTCGCTGCCAAATTGGAGCGGCGAAGCTGAGGAAACCTTGATCGACACGCTTCTGGCCCACGACATGGCCGCCAACCACGGTGGTGATTTCGACCGCCAGGGTGACAAAATGAGCAGCAGGATCCGCGACTATATTCTACGCGGCCGCGAACTGACACCGGCAAGCTATCAGGCCGCGCTCAACGAGCGAGATCGCATGGCAGAGTATCTGGACAAGCTGCTGGAGGGACGCGTAGCCATCATCCCTGCAGCCACTGGCGTAGCACCACTGCGCAGCGAAGGGACCGGCTCGCGGGCACCACAGCGCTTGAGTACATTGCTTGGTCAGCCGTCGATCAGTGTGCCCGTCGAACGGCATCAGGGTTTGCCCGTTGGCATCCAGCTGGTTGCTGCGCGTGGCTCAGACAAGCTCGTATTAAATCTGGCCGAGCGCTTGCTCGAAACAAACGCAGACTGAGCCTGCCTGGGCAGGAAGTTCGGCCTGTAAAACTTATGCAATGAAAGTCAGCCCGGACGCACAGTCTTGCGGACCCGGGTGAAAAAATGAATAGGGATCGATCCAGTCCAGACGATTGCCTTGGTTTACCTTTTGTCCGCGGCCGGTTCCACCATGCCGGTTGCATCTCCTTTCCCTCCGTTACCCGGAGGGTTTTTTTTGCTCCGCATCTGGCCGCAAATAGCCAGGCCTGCTACTACCAGGCCGCTGCGACACCATCGCTTCGTGGATCGGATGCGCCTTCGATAAGCCCTCCGGGATGACAGACCAATGCCCCGGCATGCCCCATGACTTCGTCAAACTCAGCAATCACTTCGAGCTGATGTCCTGCTTTGCGCAGTGCATCGATAATCGCCGCATCGAATCGGCTCTCGATGCGCAGGCTGCTGGCCTCTGAACCCCAGGTCCTGCCCAGCAACCAGCGCGGTGCGGTAATGGCCGATTGCAGCGCCTGACCATGCATCACGTGGCGTGAAAAAATCATTGCCTGGGTTTGCGGCTGCCCCTCACCGCCCATGGTTCCGTAGCTCATTACGCGGCCGTCGGAAAGATGCGCGAGGGCTGGTTGTATGGTGTGGAAGGGACGGCGATGCGGTTGCAGACAATTATGATGTGCCGGGTCGAGAGAAAAACTGGTTCCCCGGTTTTGCCAGACAATACCCGAATCTTCCAGTACCATTCCGGAGCCAAATTCCCAGTAAATACTCTGGATGAAACTGACTGCACGGCCCTCGCTGTCTACAGAACCAAGCCAGACCGTATCACCCTTTTCACTGCTATGCGGCCATTCCATGGCTTGCTCAGGGTCGATACTCTGCGCCATTTCATCCAGTCTGCTTGAGGCAAGAAAACCAGTCGGTCCGACAGTCATATATTGCGGATCGGTGACATATTGATCGCGTATCAGGAATGATCTCTTGGTGGTTTTCAATCGATCGTAAACGCCCAGCAATAAAAGTGACGCAAGCCCCTGGGTTGGCGGAGGCATGTTATATACCTGATGACCAGCCACATTCAGCGACAGGGGTTTCACTCGCAAGGCATGGTGCCTCTCAAGATCTGCCAGTCTCAAGGGAGTTCCGCTACGCTCCAGATCAGCTGCAAGCGTACGCGCCATATCACCTCTGTAGAAG
>CAXBMV010000080.1:0-8941 GCA_963976575.1 uncultured Gammaproteobacteria bacterium
TATTTCACCCAGGGTCTTGTAGAGTTTTTGTTTCAGTGGCAGCACTTCGGGCACGCTTTCCTGGATGAATTCACAGTCGGCAGTGGCTTCGCCGAGGTCGCTGCTGTAGCTGAAATTATCCAGCGTCGCGCCCGGCGCAAGGCCGATTTGCTCGAGGCTGATCCAGGCGGTCTCCAGCAGGCGCATCAGCGCATCGTATTCGCCGGCGTCGTGCAGGTAGCTGCGCACCTGGAAACCCTGTGCCAGATAATAGGCTGCCCAGCCGCCGCCAATCGGACCAGCACCCAGGCAGGTAATGCGTTTAACTTTTTCCGGTTCCTGATCAAGCACGGCTAGCTACCCTTGAAATTGGCGTCGCGTTTCTCGACGAAAGCCTTCACGCCTTCGCCGGCATCGTCGGATGACAGCATCGCCCGATAAGTCGGCAAATCCTCGTAACGCATCTTGTGAAATGCCTTTTCCGTCGGTTCGCACTCTATCGCGCGCAATACTTCCTTGATCGACTGCAACGCCAGCGGTGCAACTTCAGACAACTGCCTGGCCCAGGCCAGGGCGGCAGCGCGTAGTTCGCTGGCCGGCACGACCTTGTTGATCAGACCGTAATGCGCGGCTTCCTGCGCCGGCATGCGCCGTCCCAGGTAAAGCATTTCCAGCGCGATGTTATAGGGCAGTCTTTTCGGCAGGCGCTGTACTGCGCCTGCATCCGGGATCAGCCCCAATGGTAATTCGGGTAATGCGAATTCGACATGGTCGGCGGCGATGATCAGATCGCAGGCCAGCGCTATCTCGAAACCACCACCTATGGTGAGGCCGTTGAGCGCGGCGATGACCGGCTTGTTCAGGTTCCACATTTCGGTAAGACCGGCAAATCCACCCACCTCCGGGTCTTCCGCTTCCCACCAGTTTTCCAGCGGGGTATCACCCGCATCCAGCGCCTTCAAATCCCAGCCGGCACAGAATATCCGTTCACCGGCGCCGGTGATTATGGCCACCTTAAGATCGGGGTTGTCGCGAAAATAAACGAAGGCTTCACCCAGCTTTCGACTGGTGGGCAAGTCTATCGCGTTTGCCTTGGGCCTATCGATAGTCACGATCATCACCGAGCCGTCGAGCTCGACTCTTACCTCTTCATCACCTGGCAACATGGAAATTTCCCCTGCATGGTCAATTACACCAGCGCGCAGTGTAGTAAAAGCGAGTGTGAATTGGTATAAGGTGACGCGACTTAGAGGAAATAAAGTTTAATCATATGAACTATAACCTGACCGCCGAACAGGACATGATTGTTCGCTCCCTGCGCGCCTTTCGCGAACAGGAACTGGAACCCTTCGAGGCCGAAGTAGACCGCAGTGGTGAAGTGCCCGATGAGTTGGGCCAACGCATCAAGTCCAAGGCCATCGAAATGGGGTTTTACGCGCCTAACCTGCCCGAGGAAATCGGTGGTGGCGGGCTGGATTACCAGACCCTGGCGCTGTTCGAGCGCGAGCTGGGCAAAACCAGTTACGGATTGCACGGTTTTATCCATCGGCCCTCGGAGATTCTGCTCGCCTGCGAAGGTGAGCAGGTCGAGCGTTACCTGAACCCCTGCGTCAGCGGAGAGAAAAAAGAAGTGTTTGCACTCACCGAGCCGGGTGCCGGTTCCGATATCCTGTCGATGGCCACCAGGGCTGTGCGCGAGGGTGACGATTTTGTCATCAATGGTTCCAAGCATTTCATCAGCAGCCCGGTAATCCCGGATTTCGCCATAGTATTTGCCTGGAGCGGGGTCAAGCAAACCAGCAAGGGTGAGCGCAAACAGGTAACCGCCTTCCTCGTCGACAGGGGCCACGAGGGTTTTGAAATCCAGCGCGGGCCGAGGTGTGCAGCACAGCGTGCCTACCATACCTGGCAACTGTCTTTTAACCAGTGTCGTCTGCATCAGGATCAAATCCTCGGCAAGGAAGGCGAGGGCTTCGAGCTTGCCGATAAATGGTTGAAGATGGGCCGCGTCTGGGTGGCCGCGGCTGCTTGCGGCAAGATGGAGCGACTACTCGAACTGGCCACGCAGTATGCAGTCGATCGCAAGCAGTTCGGTCAGTCCATCGGCAAGTTCCAGGGCACGTCGTTCAAACTCGCCGATATGGTCACCGAACTGCAGGCGGCAGACTTGCTGGTGATGCACGCGGCAGGCAAGGCCGACCAGGGCATCATGCAGCCCGAGGATGCGGCCATGGCCAAGTTGTTTGCCTCCGAGGCAGTGGGTCGAGCAGCGGATAACTGTATTCAGATTTTCGGCGGGATGGGGCTGATGGAAGACTTGCCGGTGGAACGCCTGTGGCGAGATGCCCGCCTCGATCGTATCTGGGATGGAACATCGGAGATTCAGCGTCACATCATTTCGCGATCGCAGTTACGCCAATATGAATCCTGATGCCCGCCTCGGCTGAAAACCTGCGGCGTTTGCTCAACCCGCGTCACGTCGCCTTTATCGGCGGTGACGATGCCGCTTTCAGCGCCGAGCAATGCGCGCGCCATTTCGATGGCCCTGTCTGGGGTGTCAACCCGACGCGTAAGACTCTCGGCGGGGTACCCTGTTTTGCCTCGGTGGACGATTTGCCCGAGGCTCCTGATGCAGTATTTCTGGCGACGCCGCGCCGCGCCGTATTGCCAACCTTGCAGGCGCTGAATAATCGCGGTGCCGGAGGCGTGGCCTGTTATACCGCGGGTTATGGCGAGCTTGGCGAAGCCGGGTTTACTGCAGAGCAAGCTTTGATCGAGGTATCGGGCGACATGGCGCTGGTGGGGCCGAATTGTTATGGCCTGATCAATTACACCAATGGCGCCACGCTGTGGCCCTTCGGTGCCGGTGACAACCGCTGCCAACGCGGTGTAGCCCTGGTGATGCAAAGCGGCATGATCCCGGCCAACCTGACCATGAACCAGCGCTCGGTGCCGATTGCCTACGTGATTTCCGCAGGCAACCAGGCCGTGCTCAGTATCGAGGACTATATCGATTTGCTGGTCGACGACGAGCGCGTCACTGCCATCGGGCTTTACATCGAAGGTATCAAGGATATCGACAAGTTCGCCGCGGCGGCGCTAAAGGCGCTGGCCCTGGGCAAACCGGTGGTGGTACTCAAGGCAGGGCGTTCACGCCTCGCTGCACAGCTGAGTGTCAGCCATACCGGCTCGCTTGCCGGCAGCGATCAGGCCTTCGATGCGCTATTCGCACAGCTGGGTATGATCCGTGTCGATGCCCCGGTAGCGATGCTGGAAGTGCTCAAGCTGTTATCGGTTTCGGGTAGTCCGAAAGGTCGCAGGATTGCGGCTTTTACCTGCTCCGGTGGCGATGCTGCTCTGCTCGCCGACTACTGTGAGAAAGTCGGTCTGGAATTACCACAGCCGTCGTCGTCAGCGCGTAAGGCACTAACGGCCCTGCTTCCCGACATAGCCACGGTTTCAAACCCGCTCGATTACACCACGCCGCTATGGGGGAATCGCGAAGTCCTGCCTAAGGTGTTTTCCGCGCTGATGGCCGACGGTTACGATGCCGCCGTAGTCATACAGGACTTTCCACCAGCGCATATCCACGCCGATAACAGCCACTACCGTAACGATGCGCAGTCCTTCATGGATGCTTGCAACGCGCTGCAGATACCGGGAGCGGTATGCAGCGATCTGCCCGAAAACATCGACGCGGCTTCGCGTGAATTAATCATCGCTGGCGGTGTTACGCCACTACAGGGCATAGATTCAGGCCTGGACGCGCTGGTAAGAGCCTGCGACTACGCCATTGCGAGGCAGAGGATACTCGATGGTTCAACGCCCGCGTTCAGTCGCATCGAAGTAGCCGCTATGCCATCGGTCTCGCGCGTAATCGACGAGTGGCAGGGGAAGCAAAGGCTGAAGGCCTACGGCATACAGCTGCCCGAGGGAAAAATGGTGACAGCGGCTGAGGCAGTCGCTGCCGCTGTGCAACTTGGCTTCCCACTTGCGCTAAAGGCGGTCAGCGCGGAATTGCCGCATAAATCCGAGGTCGGTGCAGTCAGATTGAATCTTCGGGATACAGCAGCGGTCGAAGCCGCATTAAGTGATATACAGGATTCAGTCGCAGCGCGGCAATCGGGGTTGATTGTCGATCAATTTCTGCTTGAGACCATGGTGCAGGATGTCATCGCCGAACTCTTGATCGGTATCCGCTATGACGTCCAGTTTGGCCAGTTGCTGGTGATTGCCAGCGGCGGGGTACTGGTTGAAATCATGCAGGATGCACAGATGCTTTTGCTACCCACCAGCGATGCCTCGATCGAACAGGCGCTGCGCAGGCTGAAGGGCTTCCCCCTGTTGCAGGGTTTTCGTGGCAGGCCAGCAGCGGACATCGCAGCGATAGTCACGACGATCCGTGCCTTGGCAAGCTTCGCCGAAGACAACGCGGCCAGCCTGCTGGAAATGGATATCAATCCGCTGATGGTGACGCCTCAGGGATGTTTTGCCGCCGATGTCATGATTCGCCAAAGTTGCGATAACCAATGTTAGCCTCGATTACGCGCATGCCTTCGTTTGGGGCGCGGCAATGGCCATAATCGACCACAACACAGCATTGCCCCCGGCCAATTTATTCACCGCCAACCTCGCCTGTTTCGGCGCGATGCTGATGTGGGCTTTTGCCTTTCCCTCGGCTGAAATTCTGCTGCAAAGCTGGGGAGTGATTGCGCTCGGCGCCGCGCGTCAACTGCTCGCCGTGGCGACTCTGCTGCTGATCTGGATTTGCCTTGAGGGCCGGGCGAAGCTGAGCGCTGCACCCTGGTGGCGCGGCCGCGGTGTCGGCGGCCTTGGTTTTGGCCTTGGAGCCATACTATTTCTGGTTGGCCAGCAACTGTCGGACCCGGTGACTCCGGCGATCGCGGCTTCGATGATGCCGATCGTCGGCGCTGCGCTGGAAATCGCGCTGGATGGCCGTCGCCTGCGCGCGGGTCTGGTTATCGGCATATTGCTGGCTATGGCCGGCGGTTACCTCGCTACCGGCGTCAAACTGGATAACGCAGAGTTCGGTGCCGGTGCGCTGCTATGCCTCGTTTCGGTGGTTTTGTTTGCCTGGGCGACGCGATCGACCACGCGCAATTTTCCCGACCTGTCACCGATAGGGCAGACCACGATTACACTGGCCGGCGGCGTGGCCTTCATGACGATTCTTTTGGCTGCCGCCAGCCTGTATGGTTTCGAGGCAGCAGAAATTGGACTGCTCGATGGACGCAATATCACCCTGTTGCTGATTTCTTCGATCGCCTCGCTGGCCGCCGCGCAGTTTCTCTGGATCTGGGGTGCCGGGGGGCTCGGCATACTGCTGGCCTCGATGCATATGAACGCGGTCCCGTTTTACGTGATGGTCATCGTGGTGCTGCTGCTCGGCGACGAATGGAACTGGTTGCAGGCTGCGGGCGCCGCACTGGTCGCGGCAGGGGTAATGCTGGCGCAACTATCGAACCGGGTGAAATAAGCGCGTAAAATGCCAGCGCAGGCTTATTTGCAGTTACGCCTGGCCGAACTGGTTTTTGGAGGACTGAACTGATGTCAATTTTAACGACACGGCGAATGACGCGGCGGAATTTTCTCGCATCGGCCTGTGCTTCGACGGCGGCACTCGGTCTCCCGCTGCCGCTAGTTTCCAGCGCTGCCACAACGCGACAATTCAAATTGCGCGCCGCGCCCGGCCAGGTGCGCCTGGTGCCGGAACCCTATAATCAAACCCCGGTATGGTGCTTCAATCAGACGGTGCCGGGCCCCGAGATCCGCCTGCGCCAGGGCGAGCGAATCCGCATCGAAGTGGAAAACGCGCTCGCCGAGGAAAGCAGTGTGCACTGGCACGGGATTCGTACCCCGAATGCAATGGATGGCGTGTCTCATTTAACGCAACCGCCGATTGCGCCTGGTGGAAAGTTCATTTACGAATTTGATGCAGTCGATGCGGGCAGCTACTGGTATCACCCGCATCAACGCAGCTTCGAACAGGTAGGTCGGGGTCTGTACGGTGCATTCATCGTCGAGGAGCGCGATCCGATCCGGGTAGACCGTGATCTTTGCTGGATGCTCGACGACTGGCGCCTGACCCCTGCCGCCGAAATCAGCGATGACTTCGGCAACGGGCATGACGTCAGCCACAATGGCCGCATTGGCAATAGCGTCACTATCAATGGCCAGATCCGGGAGCATTTCGCGGTAAGGCGCGGCGAGCGTATACGCCTGCGTCTCGTCAACGCTGCCAATGCGAGGATTTTCAGCCTTGATTTCAAAGATCACAATCCAGTCATCATTGCCATCGATGGCCAGCCGGTGAGCCCGCATGCACCGCAGGATGGACGCGTTCTGCTGGCACCAGCCATGCGCATCGATCTTGTGCTGGACATGCTGGCGGAGAATGGCAGCAGCGTGGCGGTGACGGATCGATTCTACCGCGGCCGGGAATACCGACTGATCGACCTTGTCTATGCCGCCGAAGGGCTGCGCGAAGAGCCGCCTGACTGGCCCATGGCGTTAGCGCCTAATCCCCTGGCTGAGCCCGACCTCGAGCAAGCGATTCGCCACGAAGTAGTATTCAATGGCGGCATGATGGGCGGTAGCGGTTCGATGATGGATATGATGAGTAGCGGAAAAGTCTGGAGTATTAATGGCGTCGCCGCCGAGGGCCATGTAATGAAGCCGATGCTGGAACTGAAGCTCGGACAAAGTTATCTGCTGGCGATGAACAACGACACTGCCTGGCATCACCCGATGCATCTTCACGGCCATGCATTTCGCGTCATGTCTCGATACAGTGTTGATGGCGCCACGCGAACGTGTGGAAATAGCGTTTGTCGCCGACAACCCGGGTGACTGGATGTTTCATTGTCATATCCTTGAACATATGGCTGCTGGTATGATGGGCGTGATTCGCGTCGCTACTTGATTTCGATAAATAGATTTTTCAAACATTGCGGGGAAATATGATGATTCGAAAAGCCTTGATGATAATGTTTACCTCCCTCTTACTTGTCGGCATGCCCCCTGTACAGGCGGCAACTCAGGACAGCGCGAAATCGGTAACTCTCTACAGAAGCCCGCAATGTGGATGTTGCGTAGGTTATGCCGGTTACCTGCGCCAGAATGGTTTTGCGGTAACGGTCAAGTCCACCGAAGACCTGGCGCAGATGAACTTGCTGGCCGGCATTCCCGAAAATTACCAGGGCTGCCATTTGTCTCTGGTCGATGGCTATACAGTCAGCGGTCATGTGCCGGTGAATACGCTGAACAAGTTACTCAGCGAAAAGCCCGATATCAAGGGAATAACCCTGCCGGGTATGCCAATGGGTTCCCCCGGAATGAGTGGCACCAAGTCGGTGCCTTTCACCATGTATGAAATCGGTGGTGAGAATCCACAGATCTACGCGACTGAATAAAAGCTACTGCTGGCTGGTTTTGACAGGCATAGTGACGCTGCTGGCATCTTCTGCCAGCTGCAAATGCCAGTGCAATTGTCTCGGTCTTATAAAAACACGATGAACCAGGAAGCCGAAAAACAACGTATCCGATTGGCCTGCGACCTGTTGTATCGCGCGACCAGGCCGATACGTATACTCAGTCATCTGGGCTGGCCCATAGCAGTACGCAACCATTTTTTCGAGCGCAAGGCGCGCGAATTACCTGAAGTGACTTACCCGCGGTTCGATAGCAGCGAAACACTGGCGCTGGTCGCAGAGGCGCGCCGTCATGTCGACACAAGCAGAATCGGTGCCTGGCTTGAGCGCCACTGTAAAAATATAGAGAGTAGTGCGCGTATGCTCGCCGCCTGCGGCAGCGCAGATTTCTTTCGCTATTCCAGCGAACTTTATGGCACGCCGATGGCGCTGTTACCCGATGAGTCGACGACCTCTTACGCGCTTGCCAAACAGTTTGACAAGTTGATGCAATCCTTCGCCAACATCGATCTCGGCGCACCCGCGCAAGCCTGTCATACGGCGGATTCAGTCGCCGCCGAAATGCGCGTCGCAGTAAAAGATATGTTTGGCAGGGAAGCACCTGAGGTTCTGGTGGTAGGGGAGCTATCGGCAAATGCACTGGCCGGACCGCGGCGTATTCGCATCCGCCGCAATGCCAGCTTCACCGACAAGGATATTAGCCAACTGATCCACCACGAAGCGTATATCCATGTCGCCACTTCGCTGAATGGAATAGCCCAGACCGATCTTAAAATACTTGCTGCCGGACATCCCGGTACCACCAAGACCCAGGAGGGGTTGGCGGTATTTGCCGAATTCATCACTGCTTCAATGGACCTGGATCGCATGCGTCGCCTGGCCGACCGCGTACTGGCGATTCAAATGTCGATCGATGGAGCGGATTTTCTCGATGTATACCGGTATTTTCTCGAACGCACTGGTGTCGAGGAGCAGTCCTTCGAAAATGCGCGGCGTGTTTTTCGCGGCGGAGTATTGTCGGGCGGCGCGCCATTCACCAAGGACATCGTCTACCTGGATGGTCTTTTGCGCGTGCATAATTTCCTGCGCGCAATCGTCACCACTGGCCGCGCCGATTGCCTGCGCCTGCTGTTCTGTGGAAAGCTGGATATAGAAGATATCCCGGTCATCTACGAATTAACCGATATGGGTCTGTGCAGGGCGCCAAAGTATCTTCCCCCGTGGGCGAGTGACCTGCGCTTTTTGATGGTGCATCTGGCTTATAACTCATTTCTGGATGGTATCGATCTGAGCCAGATACATTTGCATTACGACCAAATGCTGGAGTCGGTGCCGCGACAGGATTACTAAGGCCTTAGCCTGTTGCAGGTAAGCAGTCTAGGCGCCACCGGTCTGGCCAGTCCCGGCCATTTCGATGGCGTATTTGAGCAGGAACCCCGGATTGTTTTCGGCAGGCTCGCCGAGGCTGATAAACCCTTCTCCGAGTAGCGGTACGGGTTCCTGGTGGAAAA
>CAXBMV010000081.1:0-8870 GCA_963976575.1 uncultured Gammaproteobacteria bacterium
CGGATTCGCCCTACTGGAACGATATCCGCTTCCACGAGGCCAAACTCGACGAGGCGCGGCAACAGCAGATCAAGCAATGGTGTATAGCCCTGTTTGCGCGCCTGGGCCTGCGCGACTATGCGCGGTTCGACTTTCGCGCCGACGCCCGTGGCAATGTCAGGCTGATGGAAGTGAACCCCAACCCGGCCTGGTGCTGGGATGGCAAGCTCGCACACATGGCCGAACATATCGGTGAAAGCCACAGCGGACTGTTGCGCATGATTATCGAGGCAGCGCGCAAGCGTTGCGGCCTGGACGTCTAAACCAGATTACGTTCGATGGTTTCATCCCAGTCGCGGCTGAACACTTCGACACCGCCCTCTTCCGCGCGCAAACTGGCACGCAGTAAAAAATGCTCGCGCGTGGACGACAGCTCGCTGTGTACCCGCACCAGGATTTCCCAGTCGCCACGACGCAACATGATTTTTTCGCTGATCTCGGTACGCGCGCTCAGCGGGTCGAGGGGATTGATGAGGAAACGTCGTTCCACCTTGTGCGCCATTTCCAGATCGATTTCCTCGATGCGTACCACCGCACTCGGTTCGAGGTCACCGCCCTCGCTGACCAGCCGATAGAGCACCTCGTTGCTGATCAGGTCCTGTTCGATGCTGCGCTTCAAGCGAGAAGGCGCCAACGAAGTCAGCGTGGAACTCAGCGGTGCCGACACGGCGGGGAGAAATTCCGCCAGGCTGTCGTCCAGCGCCTGCCGTGGACGTATCGGCAGACTCAAGGTAGATTCCGCGGTATCTACCTCCAGCGTCACCACCTCCGGGGACGGCCACACCATCGGCCAGTAGGCGGTAGACAGCGCCAATCGAATCACGTGACCCGCCTGGAAACGATGCGCGATGCAATTGAGTTCAACTTCGACCTGCATGGTTTCGCCGGGCAGCAAGGCTTGCGGATGCTCATGGCTGTTGCGGTGCGTCAGGTTGAGTACGCCAAAAGACACCCGCGCCGAGCTGCCGTCGGCGGTGACTTCGTTCAAGCGCACCGCCAGCATGGCCAACGGCCTGTCCGAGCGCAAACGCAGGCTTAAGGTCGGTGTACCGAGGATTTCAATGTCCTGTCGCAAAGGCGCTGTGTCGAATACCAGCGAACGTCCGTCATCACCGCGCTGATCCAGCGGTGATTCGCCTTCACCGCCGAAGCCGCACCAGTTGCCACCGGCATAACCCGTGGTTTGCGGCGAACACAGGCTCAGGCTCACCGATTTATCGGGTTGCTCTTCCAGTCCGGCGGTGCCGTTTAAATGCCAGCGTTTGCTGGTAATGCGCGGGCTCGGCCAGCTCTGTTCGGCCACCCAACGCCCTTCGCTCTGTTCGAGGAAAGGTTCGGCTGCAGCATAGTCCTGCATCCACACGCGCAACATCGGCTCCGCCATGATGCCGTTGTCTATGCCCTTGAGCCAGTGATCCCACCAACGCAACGCCTCCTGCAGGTAACCGATTGCCGGGCCGGGTACGCCGTTGTGCGGAAAGTTATGCGACCAGGGACCGATCAGACCCTTGCGTGGCGACTCCAGCCCGGCGAGCAGGCGCGGCACCGCATTCGAATAGCCATCGGCCCAGCCACCGATGGCGTACACCGGGCACTGTATCCGCGAAAAATCTTCGCAGGCCGATCCCTGCTGCCAGTAGGCGTCACGATGCTGGTGTTGCAGCCACAGCGCCGGAAAGGGCTTGTTAGCCTGCAAGCGCTCCAGCCATTGCTCGCGCCAATGCTCGCCTGCCAGTTCGGGGTCCGCAGGCAGCGCGTTGCCAGCGAACAGCACCGTACCCCAGATCTGGTTTTCATTGAGCAGGCATCCGCCCATGTAGTGGGCATCGTCGGAGTAGCGATCATCGCTGGCACAGAGACTGATGACCGCCTTCAAGGCCGGTGGTCGTAACGCCGCCACCTGCAGTGAATTGAAACCGCCCCAGGAAATGCCGGTCATGCCGACATTGCCGTCGCACCAGTCCTGCGCCGCCAGCCAGGCGATCACTTCGACTGCGTCCTGCTGCTCCTGCGACAGATATTCGTCTTCGAGTATGCCCTCCGAGTCGCCCGAGCCGCGCAGATCGACGCGTACCGCGACATAGCCATGCGCGGCATAGTAAGCGTGCATGGGTTCGTCGCGCAGGCGCATGAAATCGCGTTTGCGATAAGGAATATATTCGAGTATCGCCGGTACCGGGTGTTGTCCGGCATCTTCGGGTAACCACAGGCGCGCGGCAAGGCGGCAGCCGTCGGCGAGGGGGATAAACAGGTTTTCGATTTCGCGGATCGGCCTGCCCTGCGACTCGCTCTGATTCTCAGTCATCGATTAATGCTGAGGCCTCGCCCCTTGCCCAGGGTCTGGGTGGACCAAAAGGCCAGGGCCAGATCCTCGCGTGCTTTCAGCCCGACCTCGAGCTTGCTGCAATTGATCACCGCGAGGCGAAAACCACCTGGCGGCATCGCATGCTGTTCTGCCGGCAGGTTTTCGTGGAAGGTAATCTGCACGCTGCTGATATGCTCGCGAGCACGTATCTCATCGACCAGTTTTGTCTGCGGATGTCGGTAAGGCACGCCGTGGGCGCCGAATAAGACCACGCTATAGCCATCCTGGCGGTCGCTATCGGCGAAACGCCAGCGTCGCCGAGTATAGAGTTCGACGATTGCGTCCAGCCAGCCTTCGCCGTAGAGGTCGGGCCACTGGTCGGCGAAACGCAGATGCACCTCGATGATGCGACCACCGATAGTTTCCATGTTGATCGCACCGCTGTAACCCTTCAGGTTCTTGCGCAGCCAGTCGCCGCCATAGTTTTCGATTTCGGGGCGCTCCTCGGCGAGCATGGTCCAGTAGTCGAACACGCCCTCGCCCAGGGTCTTGCCGATGCAGTGACGCCACCACTGCGGCTCGCCGCCTATCACCACCGCGTCGCTGCTGACATGCTCGCCCTCGGCCAGTTCCATCCACATGTGGCCGGCGTGAGTATTTTCTGCCAGCTCGGCTTCCGAAGCGATGATGCGTCCGCCCACACCCATGCCGTGCATATTGTAAATCGGCTTGCTGAACACCGGATAGTGAGGCGGTGGAATACCATGCGGCGCACCGCCAAGCCCCTGCGAATCGCAGATCAGCAACTTGTTATAAATCCAGCGATGATCCGGGAACAGTTCATAAGCATGCTCGTCATCGGTGGGGATGACGACATTGTCAGGACAGGCGATGTGATCAAAATACTGGTCCCGCCAGGGGTCTCTTTCAATAATCGGCATAGATGCTCTCCTTATAGATCGTCGGCTTCGTGGCGAGGCGTCCTCTAAAAATCCTATTCCACCTTCATCTGGTAAGTAACCCAGTGGGTCTTTTCAGATAGCCTGTCGTAAACCGCGCGGCCGCGATAGTTATTGTCGGCGGTAATCCAGCGGATGAATGGCCAGCCGTGTTGCCTGCCCAGTGCATTCAACTCCTCGTACAAGGCTTCGACCACGCCCAGTCCGCGCGCTTCGGGGATAACGAACAGGTCATCGAGAAAACCGACCTGCATGCCACGTAATGGTGACGGCATTTGCCGGCAATGCATCAGCCCCAGCGCCTTGCCATTCTGGTCACTGGCGATGAGCCCGTAAAAGGGGTTGTTTTCGTCATGAATCCATCCCCACACGGTGGCGAGGATATCATCGTTCATCGGCACCTTGTAAAACTCGGCGTAGCCGTGGTACAGCTTTTCCCATTGCTTGCGGTCGTCGAGTGCTATCGGGTCTATACAAATACTGGTCTTCATTTATGCTCCGCGTCGGCTGGCTGAACGCACCGACATTAATTCAAACAGTGATTGCCTGGCGACACCGGCATCGTCGAAATTGGTCGGATCCAGCCAGGTTTCGAGCCTGTCGCGCACCTCCGGCCACTCGTCATCCAGAATCGAGTACCAGGCGGTATCTCGATTTTTTCCTTTAAATATCATGTGGTTGTAAAAAATCCCTTCAAAACGAAAGCCGAGCCTGCGCGCTGCCTGACGCGATTTATCGTTCAGAGAATTGCAACGCCAGTGCATACGCCGGTAACCCAGATCATCCATCGCATGACGGATCATCAGGTATAGCGCCTCGGTAGCGGCTCGAGTACGCGCCAGCTTCGGGCCGAACCAGATATGGCCGATCTCTATGACCCCCATTTGCGGGTTGATATCGAGATAACTGCTCTGCCCCGCGAAACTGTCGCCGTCCAGCGGACGTATCGCATAAAAAATAGTATCGAAGCTGGAGGATTGCGCGCGCATGGTGTTGCGGTAATCTTCGACACTGGCCCAGGGTCCGTAAGCAAGATAATCCCAGATTTTCAGCGCTTCTTCACTGGCGTGGCCCGCCGCAAACAAGTCTCCGGCATGCTGTGCCGCATCCTGCGCCACCAGTTCAACATAGCGACCGCGCAGTGGCTCCCGCGACGGAATACGTGCGGAAGGCAGTTCCGTAACTACTGCACCTGACAAGGGTCGGGGGTAAGCCTGTTCCAGTTTATCTGTCATCAATCAACCTGTTGAAATTAGCGCAGGAAACCGTTTATATCATCCAGCTGCACTACATGGCAGTAGATCATATTAATCGTTTCCAGTTCGTTGCGATGCAGTGCATCGGTCGCGGCGGCGCAGCAATCCTCGACCACGACCACGTTGAAACTCTCGTCGGCGAGGCTGCGCACGCTGGAGCTGATGCACTGATCGGTGAATATACCTGCGACTATGACATGGCGGATGCCGATGTTGTGCAGCAGCAGACGCAGGTTGGTTCCGGTGAGCGCGCTGTCGGTCGTCTTGACGACAACGACTTCATCGCCCTGCGGGCTCAGTTCGGGTACCAGCTGGCTGTCTTCGCGATGCTGCGGTAGCAGCAGGTAATTGAATCCCGGTTTCTTCTGGCTTAGCGAGCGATCGCGCCCGTCGTCGGTGAGACAGGCGATGCGCGCGAACATCACCTCCACCCCGCGCTCGCGGCATTCGGCAATCAACTTCGCAGTATTCGGAATCACCGTTTCATTCATGCGCTGGCGGAACGGCTCCCAGCGCTGCGCCTCGGCCGGATCTGCGTCGACTTCGAGGTAGGTATTCTGGATATCGATTACCAGCAAGGCGGTTTCACTGATGGGCAATTCGATGTCATCCGGCGCATCAGCGTTGGCGTAGTAAAAGGAGCGGTAGGCAGTTTTCCAGTCACTCATGCTATGGCTTCCTCGCGCAGATACGCAATCCGCCGAGCTTGCGCGAATGAAAATGGAAGTCGACAGCACAGTAAAACTGATCCAGGGCCTCCACTGTAGACTCGCCGTGCACACGCACATGGCGCTCACGATCGGCACGATACTGCTTCAGGCGCTGGCGCGTAAACGCTGCCCAGTCTTCGCTGACATCCTCGAAGCTTTCGATGACGAAGCCAGCCTTTTCCAGTTGCTCGCGATAAGTCTGTTTTTTCGGCAGGCAGGTGGCGTAGAGTTCGCTCGACAGGTCGCCGCGCTGCTCGGCGCCTATTTCGCCGAGACTGCACAGGTCTTCGGTATAAAAATAGCCACCCGAACGCAGCAGTGCATGGCATTTCTTCAGCAGGCGCGGCCGCTCCGGAATATGGTAAAGCGCCAGCCAGCTCACCACCGCGTCGAAACTTTCATCGGCAAACTCCGCTTCGAGAAAATCACCGCAACGGTGGTCGATGCGGTCGGCGAGACCGCAGCGTTCGCTCAAATGCAGCGCCAGTGCGTGTTGATCGGGTTGTAATTCCAGCGCGGTCATGGCGATACCACCCTTGTCGGCGAGGTAGCGCGCCGGGCCACCGAGGCCGGAGCCTATTTCCAGCCATCGCTGTCCGGGAACAGCGGAAGTCATTTGTAATGCGGAATCCAGCGCCTCGGTGCCGTGGTAATGCAACTGGTCGAGCGCGCTGAGCACATCAACCGTGAGCGCTGCATTTTCATCTATCCCCAGTTCGGCGAGTTCGTTATTGATGCGCTCGACATGGTTGTACAATTGCATCGACTTGATATCGCTCATTCATCCTCCATCGGTAGGTCGCAGACCCTGGCTTTACGTCTGTCGCCCCCGTTGATTTCGACTTCGAGAAAATTACCCGACTGCCAGTGTCCGCGTTCGACCATCGCCAACGCGACATTCTGCCGGAAACGTGGCGACCAGATCGCGGTTGTCACCTGCCCGGCCCATATTCCATCGCTGCGCAACGGCCAGGGATGTTGGCAGGCAGGGCATGCCTCGCCATCAAACCGAATGCCACGAATCATGCGCGCCGGCCCATGCTCTGCAATGCGCAGCAAAGACTCGCGACCGATATAGTCCAGCGAGCCGTCGAGTTGACAGTATTGCGCCAGACCACATTCCAGCGGGTTATTCGCCCGCGTTATTTCATTGCCGTAGGAAACCAGCCCAGCCTCGACGCGTTCGATCAAATTGGGACTTCCTGGCGCGATATCGAAAGCCTGCCCAGCCTGCCAGATCGCCTCCCACAGCAACCCGCCCAGCTTCGGATTGTCGATATATATTTCGAAGCCACCCTGCCTGCTGTAGCCGGAACGAGCCACCAGCATCGAATGCCCATCGAACGGCAACCAGGCGAAGCGAAAAAAACCAATATCGCGAACCGCCTCGCCGAATACAGCCGCCATCACGTCGTCCGACTTCGGTCCCTGCACTGCCAGCGGCCATACGTCGGGTTCATCGATGACGACATCGAGACCGAGACCGAGACCGTAGGCCAGTCCCTTTGCCCACAGCAATATGTCCGCGTCGGCGATGGAAAACCAGTAATGGTCTTCGGCCAGCTTGAGGATGATCGGGTCATTGAGCATGCCGGCGGCCTCGTCGATCAGCGGCGCATACAGGCATTGGCCCGGAGTTGCGAGGCGCAGATCGCGCGGCGTCATCAACTGCGCCAGGCGGGCGGCATCGGCACCGCGCAGCTCTACCTGGCGCTGACAGCCGACATCCCAGATTTGCACTTGAGATTTCAGGTGCCAGTAGTCTTCTTCGACCGTTTTGCGAAACCCTTTCGGTAGTATGGTGTGATTGACCACCGAGTATCCAGACACGCCGTGGGCTTCTACCTGTGGCGTGTAAGGGGTGGCGCGGATGCGCCTGGAGACATTGAGTTTAGGCGCGCTCACCACGGTTTAGCTCGACCACCAGGTAGAATAGGAATGTGGTGACAGCATTACTGGCAAATGGTAGCGCTTTTGCGCATCGTCCATGGTGAAACGTATGACCACGCGTTTCACCATCGACTCAAGGGCGAGTCCGCGGTCGGCAAAATACTCCGCCGCGTAGATCTCGAGTTCGTAGTCGACGCCGAGATCAGAGGCTTCGAGTTTGATTGTTTCGGCGATACGTCCCTCGCTATCGGCGCGTATATCAAATACTACCTGACGCGGCGCATCGCCATCGACGCGGGTCAGCAGGCAGCGTATGCCGGCAGCCGACTTCCCGTTGACAGAATCGAGGATATGCGAAGAAACCGTAGCCATGGCTATTCGATCGATGCCTTGTCGCGCTTGCTCGTGGTCGCCAGCACGATAGGACTGATATGGCCGACAGTTTTCACGTTGACGCAGGCGGTTTTGCCGCTGGCGATCCGCCATTGTTGTCTATCACCACCACGATCGGCAATTCCTGCTGAAAGGCTGTCTCGATACTGGAACCACCGGAGAGGAAGGCGCCGTCACCGCTGATGACGACGACACTCTTTGTCGGGTTCTCCAGTTTTGCGACACAAGCAAAGGCGACACCGACACCGAGCATGCTGAAAGTGCCGGGATGCAGGATATTGCCGAGTCTACGCCCCTGCGCTCCGGCGATATTGACCGCGATTTCCGACCAGAAGTGGGTGTTGCCACCGTCTATAACCAACCAGTCGTCGTCCTGCATTGCGCTTTGTACGTCCAGCGCCAGCTGCAATGGATGAACCCTGTCACCCTCCAGTTGCGGGATGTCGGCGATGGTCGCGTCTACCCATTCGTTGCGCCAGGCGCGGTTGCTTTCGATCCAGGCGCTGTCGAAGGGTTCCAGCGTATCCAGTTCACCGAGGAAGGCGGCCGGGTCGCTGAGCAGTAGCTGATCGGCGGCGCGGTTCATTTCGATTTCCTCGTGCGAGCCATTGATGCAGATCAGTTTCAGCGATTTGGGAAATAGTGGTGGGTTGCCGAAATTCATTTGATTGTCGAGGCGCGCGCCGATCATGATGACGACATCACACTGCTCCAGCGCGGCCTGCGACGGCGCGTACTGGTGGATGTCGGCGAGGCCCATGTAGGCCGGGCTGGTTTCGGCCAGCAATTTCTGGTGGTATGGCACGTTGAATACCGGGATATTCAACCGCGTCGCCACTTCTTCCAACTGCATTTCGGCCCGGGCCCACCAGACACCGTGACCGCCAATGATAATTGGCTTCTTCGCCTTTTCGATGCTTTCCAGTATCCAGGTCAAATCTTCCGGACAGGGCCAGGCGCGCGACGGCGCCTGCGCGCTGCGCTCGAAGGGACGCTCGTCGAGCATCGCCGATTCTTCGTAGGAACTGAACATGATATCCACTGGCAGACTCAGGTGCACTGCGCCCGGGTAGCCGCTAAGCGCTATTTTCCAGGCGCGGTCGACGATCTCGGAAATGCGCTCTCCGTCAGTGATGGAAACGCTGTATTTGGTTAGCGGCGCGGCTATGGCGACGTCGTCGATTTCCTTGAAGCCACCGCTGCCCTGGCGCTTCATCGTGCTCGAGCCAGTAACAAAAATCACCGGCGAGCGCTCGCCCCAGGCTTCCATCATTGCCGCAATGGCGGCGGCGAAGCCCTCGGGCCCGACCAGGCATAC
>CAXBMV010000082.1:0-8846 GCA_963976575.1 uncultured Gammaproteobacteria bacterium
GGTCTGGTAATAAGGCCCCTCGTCATGATCCAGGCCAAGCCAGGCCATACCATCGAGTATTGCCTGTACCGATTCAGGGGTAGAGCGTTCCAGGTCTGTATCTTCGATACGCAGCACAAACTCGCCGCCCATCTTCTTGCTCAGCAGCCAGCAGAATAGCGCGGTGCGGGCACCGCCGACATGCAGGACTCCGGTGGGGCTCGGGGCGAATCTAGTTTTAATCATGACGGTATACTTGATGGGCTGTGGTTCAGGAAGCGCGGTATTCTAACGAATAAATCCACGGCAAACCTGAAAAATTTTTCCTGCAACCGTGGCCAGTGAAGGCCAGCCCTCGACCGCAGAGGCACCAGAGTCAGAATCGACGGTGCAATTCGAGCACGGACCCGGCCTGTTGCATGCGCGTACGGCGCAAGAAAGAATTTCCCAGTAACACGTCAAATGGCTGATTACCCTCGATGACCGTGGCTTCTACATTGCGCAGCATTATCCCACCTATATCGACTGTATTCAGCCTCACCTGCCAGACTTGTATGACCGCGGATGCGGTTTCGGCAGTTCCGGACGTGCCCTTGTAAAAATCGATATCCAACGACTGCGCCTTGGCGCCGCTGAGGGTGACATAAGTGGCACCGGTATCGACCAGGAATCGGGTAGCTTCGCCATTAATCTTACCCGCCACGTAATACATACCTTTGGCATCCGGGAAAATTCGAGTCGTTGTCGTTTTTGGTTTTTTAAAGCCGCCCGCGATTCTCTGGTTTAACCCCAGTTTTACGGTTTCGCCATCGATTTCGACAATCGCCCCCCTCCCCGATGCCGATTTCAGTAGCACACCATTGAATGTCTCACCTTTTTTGACAACTTTCTGTTCGCCATCAACCTGCAGGTAGGCCTTGTCGGTAAACAGGGCTATCACCTTGACCTCGGTTGCAGCTAACACCGTTGAAAAAAACAGCAGCACTGCCAATACTATTTTTGAAAGATATCCTGTTCGCATTAACTCAGTCCGTATAAAGCGATATGCAGGCAGGCTAAGGCATATAGCCCGGCGAGTACATCGTCGATCATGATTCCGAATCCACCCTGTATCCGGCTATCGGCCATTTTCACTGGCCAGGGTTTTACGATATCAAAGAACCTGAATAGCACAAATCCAGCCAATATCCATTGCCATGTCAATGGAACTGCAATCATGGTGATGCAAAATCCGATGATTTCGTCCCAGACTATCCCCGAATGGTCGTGAACTCCGAGCGCATCGCTGGTGAACTGACACAGGTACACCCCGAGGACGAAGCCCAGCATTACTATGCCGAGGTAAACAGGCAAACTAAACTGCGCAATCAGAAGATATATCGGAATAGCCACCAGGGTACCAAAAGTACCCGGAGCAAAAGGTGCCAATCCGGCACCAAAGCCCAGCGACAGAAAATGCCAGGGGTGACGTAGCAGCTTTGCTGGAATTTTACGCAAAATGCCTATACCCCTCGGCCTGAGTCAGATCGATACTGCTCTGTCCGTACTTCAACAAGTAACCGGAATCGGTGATTTCACCTATGATGCTAAGCGGGCATTCTGCTTGCGTAGCATTCCAGCGGGCGACTGCCTGCCGATGCGAGGCTGCGATGGTGCAGCAAATCTCGTAATCGTCACCACCCCCAAGCGCATAGTGATACGCTTCTTCCTCTCTGACCCACCTGTTCACCGGCAAGGCTTCTCGATCGATGGTCGCTCCGACACCACTTGCCTTGAGGATATGACCGAGGTCGCCTTGCAATCCGTCTGAAATATCTATCGCCGAGCTGGCATATTCCCTGAGAAAAGAAAGCAGTTCGACGCGCGGGCGGGGGCGATTGAAAGCGCCAATACAGGTATCCCTCAGATCTCCCGGCAATTCGACCCTGGCTTGAAGCTGCGCCAGCCCAAGCGCTGCGTTACCCAGTTCGCCTGACACCAGAATCAAGTCACCGGGTTTCGCCTGCGAACGCCGAACGTAACTTCGTGAGGGTACCAGGCCGGCTATTTGAATGGTTATCGACAATGGCCCGCGACAGGTATCCCCCCCGATCAATAGCAGTCGATATTGATTGGCCATTTCGCCCAGCGCAGAAGAAAATCGAGACAGCCAGTCGAGGTCACTTTTGGGCAGACTCAAAGATAGCAGAAACCAGGCCGGTTCGGCCGCCATTGCAGCGAGGTCGCTAAGATTCACTGCAAGCGCCTTGTGGGCGAGATCTTCGGGACTAACCGTGCTCAGGAAATGGACATCGAGGTTGAGCGTATCCATGCTCAATACCAGTTGTCTACCGGACGGGATATCGACGACTGCGGCATCGTCACCTATGCCCAGCTCTACCCCGAAATCGGACCGCCCCAGACCGGTAAAATAGCGTTCAATAATGGAGAATTCGTCGCTGGACATGGATATGCGTCGTCGTCAGCTGCGCGAGTTGGCAACCTCTAGCTGACGCAACTGTGCGCAGAGGGGATCGAGTACACCATTAACAAACTTGTGGCTGTCGTCAGCGCCATAAGTTTTGGCCAGGTTGATGGCCTCGTTGATAACAACTTTGTAAGGAATTTCAGGATGGTTAAGCAATTCATAGGTTGCTATACGCAATATACTGGCTTCTATCGGATCCAGCCTGTCTTCAAATTTTTCCACAAACTTCAGGAAAATGGAATCCAGCTCAGCGACCTGAGGCGGAATCTGGTAGAGCAGTTCGAGAAAATATTCTTCGTCGCCCGCGGCAACTCCCTGATCTTCGAGGTAATGGTCTCTTATCCAGTCGAGCTCTTCGGCGGACAATTGCCACTGATACAGGGCTTGCAAAGCCTTGTCACGCGCATGCTTGCGCTTCTTGATAAAACGCGCCTTGTCATTCACTTTGATTACCGTCGTCGCTTACTTGATTTTTCGCAACAGGCTAATCATTTCCATCGCTGCCATGGCGGCATCGGCACCTTTATTGCCAGCCTTGGTACCAGCGCGTTCGATTGCCTGTTCGATATTATCGGTGGTGAGTACCGCGTTGATGACGGGTATAGAATGCTGCAATGCCAGCGAAGCCAGGGCCTTGGCATTTTCACCGGCGACAAAATCGAAATGCGGCGTTGCCCCTCTGATCACCGCACCTATTCCGATGATCGCGTCGAATTTTCCCGATTGGGCGAATTTTTGTATAACCAGTGGCATTTCAAACGCGCCGGGCACATGGCTGACGGTAATATCCTTGCCAGCAATACCCGCGCGCTGCAAGGTATCGAGTGCCGCCTGCAGCAGGCTCTCTACGATAAAACCGTTAAATCGCCCTGCCACTATGGCGATTTTCGCCTTGCCTGCAACGAGGTCACCGTCGATATAATTTACATCAGTCATGCTTTTAATCCTTGCTCGAAAAATAATCTACCACTTCCAGTCCGAAGCCTGCCAGACCATGGAAACGCTTGGGCGCACTGAGCAGGCTCATCTTGCGCACACCCAGATCGACTAGAATCTGCGCGCCTATACCAAAGGTACGTTGATCCGCGCCCTGCTCCTCGTCACCCTGCCCGTCATCACGAATAATCGCCTCGATGCGCTGTACCATATCCTTTGGCGTCTCGGCCTGGCGCAGGAATACAATGACACCTTCGCCAGCATTGTCTATGGTTTGCATGACATCCCGCAGCGGCCAGCCACGACCTGTCGTCCCGGCGAGCGAATCGCTAAGTGTATTTTGCACATGGACCCTTACCGGGATCGGCCGATCGGGGTCGATTGTACCTTTTACCAGTGCAAGATGCAGTTCCCCGGCGATGCTATCTTCGAAAGCGAAAAGCTTGAATTCACCAAAATCGGTAGGAAAACGCGATTCGAGGATACGTTCTACGGTATGTTCGTTTTCGATGCGGTAGCGGATCAGGTCTTCGATGGTGCCGATTTTAAGTTCGTGCAGCCTGGCGAAGCCTTCGAGGTCGTTGCGACGTGCCATGGAGCCATCGTCATTGAGAATCTCGACTATTACGGCGGCAGGCTCAAAACCCGCGATACGCGCCAGGTCGCAGCCGGCTTCGGTATGACCGGCGCGGAACAAAACGCCACCCTTGCGTGCCATCACCGGGAAAATATGCCCGGGCTGGACAATGCTTTCGGGAGTCGCATTCGGGTTAACTGCGGCCAGTACCGTGGTTGCACGATCGGCTGCCGATATTCCCGTGGTCACGCCTTCAGCGGCCTCGATAGAAACGGTGAAATTGGTTTCCATTTGCTCGCGATTATCGCCAACCATAAGCGGCAGACGCAATTGCTTGCAGCGCTTCTCGGTCAGGGTCAGGCAAATCAGGCCACGTCCATATCTGGCCATGAAGTTGATATGATCCGGGGTTACTGCTTCCGCCGCCATCAGGATATCGCCTTCATTCTCGCGGTCCTCATCGTCCATGATGACAACCATCTTACCGGCCCGGATATCATCGATGATTTCCTGGGTAGAATTGAATTTCATTGGTTAACTTACCGCTTTGTTCATTTCGGAATAAACCCGGATTCTATCAGGGTTTTGAGTAGCTTCTGATCACTGCCTTGCGCCCTGCCCTGTATCAATCGCTCGAGATAACGCGCGATGATATCGACCTCGATATTTACCAGATCATCGACCTGATAAAACTGGAAGACTGTTTTTTGCTGTGTATGCGGAACAATATTGACTTCAAAACGGTTATCTTCAACATGATTTACGGTCAGGCTACAGCCATCGATACACACCGAACCCTTGGCGGCGATATAGTGCTGTAACTGTGCATCGACTTCGAAGTGGTAACGAATCGAACGCGCATCGCTGCGCATTTCTGTAAGCCTTGCGACGCCATCAACATGCCCGCTGACCAGGTGGCCACCCAACGCCGTGTTCAGGGTAAGCGCTTTTTCCAGGTTGACCGAGCCACCCGTGGCGAGCCGGCCGAGGCTGGTTTTATCCAGAGTTTCCAGGGAGACGTCGGCAGCGAATCCCTGCCCGGCAAACTCGACCAGGGTCAGGCAAACCCCGTTCACGGCGACACTGTCCCCGAGGCTGGCATTGGATAAATCGAGATCCGGGCAGTCTATGCTAAGGCGCATATCGCCGCCCCGCGATTCGCTTTGCTGTATCTTGCCTATAGACTGAATAATCCCGGTAAACATTATTGCGCCAGCTCCAGTCGATAGCTCGACATGGGCAGAGCAGTACTACTATCGAAACAGGCACCAGCATTAATTCCTGCCTCTGCAATCGCTGCGGCATCGTCATAAATTGAATAAGCCACCTGCATGGCACCAAGCGCAAACTCCGCGCCCGAACCGACTGCCCAGAAGCGCGTGTATTGATCGACTTCGCGCAGGGAGTAGAGCCCGAATATACCATTCGCGTTCATGATCAATGCGTCTACCCGCGACGATTCGTATGAGTCTTCGTCTTCATCTTTGCTGTTTAGAAAGTACTCTTCCTTGAGGATCGGGTGCAATTGCTTCATCGAATCAAATATATTGAAGCGACTGGAAAAGTCTATTTTATCGGCATGCCTGGCGAGCAAGTTTTGCATGACCAGATGATGCGCCGCGCTGCCGACTATACCGATGTAGTTATTCCCGGAAAATTGAATGATTTTTTCGGAATCGGTCACATACTCTGCCGCCTGCTTGGTATCACCAAAACTGGTCAGACTGTCGGCAGCGATGCAGGCCGCATTATTTTTTATTACCGCAACAATCGTAGACACGATTAACTATTCTCCAGGGTTAAACTGAGGCGCAAATCTTCTCCGATAATGCGTACATCGTCTATATGACACTGCTTACGTTGCTGCAAGTCGCTGAGCTCGCCCAGCTCGAACAGACCTTGTGCCTGACTGCCAAGCAGATGCGGCGCCATGTAGATTATTAGCTGGTCAACCAGTCCACGCTGGATCAAGCCACCGGCCAGCTTCTGCCCGCATTCACAATGCAGCTGATTGACTCCACGTGCCGCCAGATCTTGCAGCACAGCGAGCATATCCAGGTGGGTCGGTGTCTCGGCAACGATAGGCACAACCTCTGCACCGGCCGCCTGAAGCCGACTGATCCGCTTCACATTATCGCTAAGCGTGTAGACCAGAATAGCGCCGCCTTTGTCGAACAGGGCTTCGCTACCCGTCAAACTGAGGTCAGCATCAACTATTGCTCGAAGGGGTTGGCGAACTTCCCCAGCCTGACCCAGCTCCTGGGAAGTTAAACGCACAGTCAGCCGCGCATCGTCTTCAATTACAGTTCTCGCGCTACTCAATATAGCCGAACTTTGCGCGCGCAAAAATTGCACATCGCGCCGCGCTGCCGGACCGGTGATCCATTGGCTGGCACCATTTGCCAAGGCGCTGCGGCCATCCAGCGATGCGGCCATTTTCAAACTGACAAAAGGCAGCCCCTGCTGCATGCGCTTGCAAAAACCACGATTTAACTGGCGCGCCTCGGCTTCGAGCACACCGCAAACGACCTCTATGCCCTGGTCGCGTAATTTTTGCAGACCTCGTCCGCATACCTGCGGATTTGGGTCCTGCATGGCAACTATCACGCGTCTCGGTCGCTGTGCGATGACTGCATCGACACAGGGTGGCGTGCGACCGTGATGGGAACAGGGCTCCAGCGTGACAAAAAAATCTGCGCCTGCAGGTATGGAGACCGAGTCAATGGCGTTTGCCTCAGCATGGGCACCACCGGTCACTTCATGCCAACCACTGGCGACCAGTTGATTATCCTTCACCACCACGCAGCCTACCCGGGGGTTAGGATCGGTAGTGTAATACCCTTTGTGCGCCAATCGCAGCGCCGCGGCCATCCACTCCTCGTCAACTTTCCTCATCGATCAGCGGCACCTGCCTGCGGTGCATTTCCGGTGTGGGTTCGGCTGCCAGTGTCTTGATGACTTCCTCGAAAGCCTGGATATCCTCGAAACTGAGATAAACAGAGGCAAAGCGAATATAAGCGACGTGATCAAGGCGTTGTAATTCATGCATGACCAACGCACCAATTTTGCGCGATGATATTTCGCGGGCCTCGATACCAACCAGCTGACGTTTGATATGGTTTATCGCATCCTCAATCTGCTCGGCTGATACAGGGCGTTTTTCCAGCGCACGCAGCATTCCGCTGCGAAGCCGAACTTCGTCGAAGGCATCACGAGCACCATCGCTCTTGATCACCATCGGCATGTTCAGCATTGCCGTTTCATAGGTGGTAAAGCGTGTCTCGCAGGAAACACACTCCCTTCTGCGGCGTACCTGGGCAGATTCAGAGGCGAGTCGTGAATCGACCACGCGGGTATCGGGGGTACCGCAGAAGGGACATTTCATTTGTGCTTCTGCTAATCCCGATAAACCGGCAGGCGTTTACAGATTTCAGCGACTTTTGCCTTCACCGAGGCAATGACTTCGTCATTACCCATGTTTTCCAGGATATCGCTTATCCAGTTGGCCAGGTCGCGGGATTCCTGTTCGTTAAAACCACGCGTGGTAATCGCCGGTGATCCGATACGTAATCCGGAAGTAACAAACGGCGATTGCGGGTCATTCGGCACAGAATTCTTGTTTACCGTGATATTGGCCTTGCTCAACGCAGCATCGGCATCCTTACCGGTCAAACCCTTGCTGATCAGCGATAACAGGAAAAGGTGGTTATCGGTTCCACCGGAGACAACATCGAAACCACGCGAAATAAATTCCTCTGCCATCGCATTAGCGTTGACCAAAACCTGCTTCTGGTAGGTGACGAACTCATCACTCATGGCTTCCTTGAAGGCGACGGCCTTGCCGGCTATGACATGCATCAGAGGCCCACCCTGAGTGCCCGGAAATACCATGGAACTGAGTTTCTTTTCAATTTCCGGGTTGGCCTTGGCGAGAATAATGCCTCCACGCGGGCCGCGCAGAGTCTTGTGCGTAGTACTGGTGCAGACGTCGGCAATTCCTACCGGGTTGGGATAAAGCCCTGCTGCCACGAGGCCGGCTACATGCGCCATGTCGACAAACAGGTATGCACCCACAGAATCGGCGATATCGCGAAAACGCTGCCAGTCCATTATCCGCGAGTAAGCAGAAAACCCAGCAATAACCATTTTCGGGCGATGTTCTTTGGCCAGTGCTTCGACCTCGTCGTAATCAATCTCACCGTCGGCATTCACACCGTACTGCACGGCATTGAACAGTTTGCCGGAAAAATTTACCTTGGAACCGTGGGTGAGGTGTCCCCCATCAGACAGGCTCATGCCGAGCACCGTGTCACCGGCATTGCAAAGTGCAAAGAAAACCGCTGCGTTGGCCTGCGAGCCCGAATGTGGTTGCACATTGGCGTAATCGGCGTCGAATAGTTTTTTCACCCGCTCGATGGCGAGATCCTCGGCGACATCAACGTGCTCACAACCACCGTAATAGCGCTTTGACGGATAACCCTCGGCATATTTGTTGGTCAGTACAGACCCCTGCGCCTGCATAACGCGCGGACTGGTATAGTTTTCGGAGGCGATTAATTCGATATGATCTTCCTGGCGCAATTCCTCTTGCTGCATGGAGGCCCATAACGTGGGAGCGAAATCGGCGATATTCATAGATTTAGAGAACATTGGGTTATCCCTGGCTGAAAAAGAACGCAGTGTACAAAACCATCCGACAAGAATCACGGAAAAACGCGACAATTTAGTGTGTTTTAACGGCACAGTAGCTTGATTTTCCGATAGATAGACACATATCTTGAATAACCCGGCTGTCAGGCAATGCCATCGCAAAATTATGTGTTAGCGGCGATTGAAGTGTATAATCCGGCCATTCATTAAAGCAGGTACAGAATCATGGAAAACGTA
>CAXBMV010000083.1:0-8816 GCA_963976575.1 uncultured Gammaproteobacteria bacterium
GTAAACCTGTATCGAATCCGGGTAGTTGCAATACGTCGCAGGGCGCCTGCAACAGTATGGCCGTATCTACGCTGGGATGGGCTGCCGCCTCGATTTGCACCGCTGCGAGCGAGGCAATACAGGCATCGCGATCGAGCTGCCGTGTATCCAGGCGCAAACTCATCGGCGCGCGCATATTACCGGCGAGCAGCACGGCTTCGGCCTGATCTCCCCAGTCCTTATTAATAGATTTCAACATCCAGGGCGGATATGCCTGGCTCAGCGCCGAGCTTTCCAGCGCCACGCCGTCGCGAATCAACTGGCGCAGCAAGCCATTGATCAAACCCTTTGCCCAGCCTTTTTTCTGTATCAACGCGAGCTTTACGGTCTCATTCACCGCGGCATGCGAATCGGTTTTCATTATCAATATCTGATACAGGCCGAGTAACAATATGATTTCTATATCCAGGTCGCGGCTGCGGGGTGGTTTTTGCATACGCTGCATCAGCAGCGGCTGTAATAATGAATGCCAGCGACACAGCCCCGAGACCAGTTCGCGACTGAGGGCGAGATCGCGTTTTTCCGCGGGCAGCGCGCCATACCAGTCGCTACCCAGAATATCGTCCAGCGAACGACCGCGTTGCAAAAGTTGCAGCAGTACCTGCAGCGCGATCCAGCGCGGGTTCGACTTAGGCAAGGTGACATCCTGTCAGGTTTCGGGCATTCAGGGCCTGTGCTGCCGTGCCTCTTGCCCTGCCGGCAAATTGTAGTTCGGTTACCTGAAGCAGGCCGTCGCCACAGCTGACATAAAGCCCCTGCTTATCGTGCGCAACCACGCTACCCGGCAGGCCCGGCCTATAGGCGTCGCTGGCCCTGGCATTCCAGATGCGCAGATTGTTACCATCCAGCCCGGTAAAACTGACCGGCCAGGGGTTGTAGGCGAGAACTTCGCGTTGCAGGACCGCCACAGGCTTGCTCCAGTCGATTTCGGCTTGTTGTTTGAGCAGGCGGGGGGCATAGGTCACCTGCGCAGGGTCCTGAGGGCTGGCAGAGCGTAAGCCTGACTCGATGTCCTGCAGTTGTGTCATTAGCAATTCGGCACCCAGCGGCGCGAGGCGGTCATGCAGTTCGCCCGAGGTCCAGTGGCTTTCGATCGCTATTGCGCTGCTGGCGATGACATCGCCGCTGTCCAGCCCGCGCTCCATCTTCATCAGGCTTATGCCGCCAAGCTGATCGCCTGCCAATATGGCCTGCTGGATCGGGGAGGCACCGCGCCAGCGCGGTAATAATGAGGCGTGGATGTTGATACAGCCCAATGCTGGTGCGCAGAGTACCGCTTCGGGCAGTAGCAGACCGTAGGCAGCGACGACCATTAAGTCGGCCTGCCAGTCAATCAACGCCTGGCGCACCGCTTCCTCGCTGAAATCCTGCGGTTGGCAAACCGGCAGATTACAGGCTTCTGCATAGCGCTTCACCGGGCTTGCCTGGGGTTTGCGCCCGCGACCCGCGGGACGGTCGGGCTGACTATAGACCGCAAGCAGGCGATGTTCGCTCGCCTGCAGGGCTTGTAGCGCCGGAACTGCGAATTCCGGCGTACCCGCGTAAATTATTTTCAGCATGGCAGGAGGTCCGGTTACCCAGCCTTTTTCTGTTTCAACAGCTTGCCGCGAATGCGATTGCGCTTGAGATTGGACAGGTAATCGACGAACAACTTACCTTCGAGATGGTCCATTTCGTGCTGGATACAAACCGCCTCCAGTCCTTCGGCCTCGAATTCCTGCACGGTGCCGTCGACATCGTTGGCACGCACGCGTATACGTTCTGCGCGCCGTACTTTTTCATAAAAGCCAGGCACAGACAGGCAACCCTCGTCGCTCTCCTCTTCGCCATCGGCCTGCAGGATCTTTGGATTGATCAGGCACCTCGGTTGGCTGCGCTGCTCGGAAACATCCATCACCAGCAAACGAATATGTCGATCGACCTGTGTCGCGGCCAGCCCGATACCCGGCGCCTCATACATGGTTTCGAACATATCGCTGACCAATTGTTTGAGCGCTTTGTCATAATTGCTGACCTCTTTGGCGACTGTTCTCAGGCGCGCATCGGGAAAATGTAAAATATTTAATAATGCCATAGTTAAAAACTTCGAGAAAAGGTATAACTAGTTGTTCCAAGTCAATGATTATATTAGAATCTTTACCGTTAAAAAGCTTGTAGTCGATTAATTATCAGCTACAATCCGTCAAACCAGTACCGCATTTTCAGGGGTTCCCATGTCGAACAACACCATTAGACAGCGCACAAAAGGATTGATTCTGCTCTCCGGTTTGTTGCTGATAGCCGCCTGCGCTGAACCGCCACCACCTTATGCGGTCATTTATGAACCACCCAAGGTTTCGGATAGCGCCACTGTTGTTGCCAATATTCCCGAACCCCTACCCGTTGAAACTGTAGTATACGAGCCCGAGTACCCGGAAACCTATATTGTACAAGAAGGTGACACACTATGGGATATCTCATCGGTATTTCTGCGCGACCCCTGGCTGTGGCCGGAAATATGGTTCAAGAACCCACAAGTCGAGAATCCACACCTTATATACCCGGGTGATACGCTTGCAATCATTTATATCGGTGGCGAAAAACGCATACAGTTACTCAGCCGCGGTGCCGACGGCGCAGTATTGTCGCAGGGTAGCGGGCTTAGCATCGTCAAGATTTCACCCAGAGTGAGATCAAAGTCTATCGATGCCAGCATCCCCTCTATCCCCATCGATTCGATTCGCCACATGCTCGAACGTCCGCTGATTATCGACGAAGAAGAGCTCGGGCGAGCCGCCTACATTATTTCCAGCGTTGACGAGCACTTGATTAACAGCGCCGATGACACGCTATACGTGCGCAAGCTGGATACCAGTTCGGGCAACGGGCGCTACCATATCTTCCGCCCCAACCGCGCTCTGAACGACCCGATTACCGGTGAATTGCTCGGTTACGAGGCGCTCTACGTCGGCGAGTCCAAGCTGTTACTGCGCGGCGACCCTGCGTCCATACTGGTTACCAATTCGGTACGCGAAATCCTGCGCGACGACCGCGTTTTACCGCTGGATCACACCAATTTCGAACGCGATTTTTTCCCCAAGCCGCCGACTTTCCACGTGCGCGGTGAAGTCGTTTCCCTGCTCAATGCGATATCCCAGGTAGGCCAGTACCAGACCATAGCGATCAACCTCGGTCAACGCGATGGCGTCGAAACCGGCAACCTGTTCGATATTCGTCGCGTTGGTGCGGTCATTTCCGACAAGAATGAGGCCGATCCTGAATTCAGGGTAAAACTGCCGGATGAGAAAATCGGCCTCGCCATGATCATCCGCTCGTTCGAAAAAATGAGCTACGCCCTGATTATGGAATCCGATTTCCCGATAAGCGAAGCAGATTATCTGGAAACTCCCTGATTGGCGTTACACCGTGTCGCCACTGGCACGGTGTTGACGCAACTGTTAGACTGGCGGTGCCCTGAAAACGGATTTTGAGGTCACCATGCAAAAGGAATTGCTGCCTGCTTACCTGCACATTTATCACTGCCTTGCCCACTACTGCGGCCATATGTTGCGTCTGCTCGACCATTTTGACGGTAATGCAGACAGGCTTCTTGCCGCACCACGGTCATCTCTGCAGGCTTTGGGGCTGAAGCCCGAAATAAGCGCAAGACTCGCACAATCGAGGCCCCATCAGGTGGATAGCGATCTGGCCTGGGTGCAACAACCCGGCAATCATATCGTCTGCCACGGCGATAGCACCTATCCCGACCTGCTCAGGGAAATAGCCGGCCCTCCTCCGTTGCTCTACGCCCGCGGCAACATCGAATTGCTACAAAGCCCGCAAATCGCCATAGTCGGCAGCCGCCTGTGCACTCCCGGTGGCGCACAAACCGCGCTGGAATTTGGCGCGCAGCTGGCCGCCTGTGGTTTCACCATTAGCAGTGGCCTGGCGCTGGGCATAGACAGTCAGGCGCATAAGGGTGCGTTGCAGGCCGGTGGCGCGACCATAGCCGTCTGCGGTACCGGGGTCGATCGCATTTACCCGGCGCAAAACCATAAGCTGGCCGTCGAGATTGCCAAGCGGGGTTTGATCATCAGCGAATTTCCCCTTGGCAGTGCCGCCAGCAAACAGAATTTTCCGCAGCGCAACCGCATCATCAGTGGACTTTGCCTGGCCACATTGGTAGTCGAAGCTGCCGAGCGCAGTGGTTCGCTGATCACCGCCCGCCTCGCTGCCGAACAGGGCCGCGAGGTATTCGCGATTCCGGGATCGATACATAATCCCCAGGCGCGGGGATGCCACAGATTAATCCGCGACGGTGCCAAACTGGTCGAAAAAATCGCCGATATCAGCGAAGACTTGCCCAGTCTGCTAGGCTACCTGTTTGAACATAGTCCAGCGACAAAGTCAGCACCCACCCTCGACGCCGGGCTTCGGGATCTACTCGATACGATAGGCTATGACCCGGTCAATACAGACACATTGGCCGGGCGCAGTGGCTTGACCATCGACAAGCTTTCATCCATGCTACTGCAACTAGAGCTAAACGATTTAATTCGATCCGCACCTGGCGGCTGCTACGTCAGGATCTAATCTGAGGTATTCATGAAAGAAGGCGTAATCGACGTTTTGATGTACATATTTTCCAGCTACGCTGATCAGGACGAAAACCTCCCCGAAGACCGGGATGGAATCGACTCAGATCTTCGTGCGGCCGGCTTTGATTCGATGGAAATCGACAAGGCTTTCGACTGGCTGGATGGGCTGGCTCACGCCGACGATATTCCGGCAATTGACCAGTCCGATCGTGCCACCAGGATACTGGCGGCCGAGGAAAGTGCGCGTCTATCACATAATTCTCAGGGTTTTCTGATGTTTCTGGAGCAATCCGGTGTTTTGACTCCGAAACTGCGCGAACTGGTGATCAATCGCGTAATGGCGCTGGAATCGGATTCCGAAGTTGACCTCGAAGAATTAAAATGGGTAGTGATGATGGTGTTATTCAATAGTTCTGAAGAACAGGACGAAAACACTCTGATGCACTACGAAGACATCGTATTTGCGGATCAACCTGCAATTTTTCACTGATTTCAGTGCATTAATCCAGCATTGTTTCAAACAGCAACCCGGTAGTTATGCATGGCGAGCCACCTCGTAATCGTAGAGTCTCCTGCAAAGGCTAAAACCATCGAGAAATACCTGGGCAAGGATTTCAAGGTGCTTGCCTCCTATGGACATGTGCGCGACCTCATCCCCAAAGAAGGTGCTGTCGAAACCGATAACAACTTCAAAATGAATTACAGCGTCGTCGAACGCAGTGAAAAACACATAGCGGCGATCAAGAAGGAGCTGAAAAAGGCCGATTCGCTGTATCTGGCAACTGACCCGGACCGCGAGGGTGAGGCCATTTCCTGGCATCTCTACGAGTTGCTCAAGGAACGCAATCTGATGAAAGACAAGCGCGCCTACCGCGTCGCCTTTTACGAAATTACACGCCAGGCGGTTACAGAAGCAGTCGCCAACCCGCGCGAAATTACCATGGACCTGGTGAATGCCCAGCAGGCCAGGCGTGCGCTCGATTATCTGGTTGGATTCAATCTTTCGCCATTGCTGTGGCGAAAAATCCGTCGCGGTCTCTCGGCAGGAAGAGTGCAAAGCCCGGCGTTACGCATGATCGTCGAACGCGAACTCGAAATCGAAGCCTTCGACCCACAGGAATACTGGAGTATCGAAGCCGACAACCAGTTCAAAGGCGAGGCTTTCGCTGCCAAGCTGACCCTGCTGCAGGGTGAGAAAGTAAAGCAATTCACCATTACCAATGCCGAGCAGGCGAATTCAGCGCACAAGAAACTGAGCGATGCGTCAAACGGTAAGCTGCGCGTCGCCGAAGTTGAGAAGAAACAACGCAAACGCAACCCGGCTGCACCATTCACTACCTCGACGCTGCAGCAGGAAGCCTCGCGCAAACTGGGCTTTGGCGCACAGCGCACCATGCGCACGGCGCAAAGACTTTACGAAGGTATAGACGTAGGTGCCGGTCAGGTAGGCCTGATCACCTATATGCGTACCGACTCGGTCAGCCTGTCCAACGATGCGATCGCTGAAATTCGCGAGTTCATCGCCGACAAGTTCAGCCCGGATTCGTTACCCGAGGTGCCACCGGTATACAAGACCAAGTCAAAGAATGCCCAGGAAGCCCACGAGGCGATTCGCCCCACCAGTGCGGCAAACGAACCTTTCAAGATCAAGCAACACCTCGGCGATGATGAATTCCGCCTCTACAGCCTGATCTGGAAACGCACCATGGCTTGCCAGATGATCCACGCCACGCTGGATACGGTTAGCGTTGACCTGGCCTGTGGTAACGAGAACATGTTCCGCGCCAATGGATCGACAATACGCGACCTCGGATTCATGCGTGTCTACATCGAAGACAATGACGACGTGAAGAAGGATGACAGCAAGGAGTCAATCCTGCCGCCGTTGCAAAAGGGCGATATCGTCGATTTGAATGAAATCCGTCTGGAACAGCATTTCACCGAACCGCCACCGCGATTCAGCGAAGCATTGCTGGTAAAGACACTGGAAGAATACGGTATCGGAAGACCATCCACCTATGCTTCCATCATCACCACATTGCTCGACAGGGAATACGTTGAACTGGAAAGCAAACGCTTTCATCCCACCGATGTCGGACGCGTGGTGGCCAAGTTCCTGACCCAGCATTTTGCGCAATATGTCGACTACGACTTCACCGCGAAGCTGGAAGATACGCTGGATGAAATATCCCGCGGGGAAAGCGACTGGCTGCCATTGATGCAGGAATTCTGGACCAGCTTCAAGAGCCAGGTCGACGAAAAAATGGAAACGGTGAGCCGCGACGAGGCGATACAGGCGCGTCAGCTGGGCACCGACGAGAAAAGCGGAAAACCGATATCGGTGCGCATGGGTCGCTACGGACCCTTCGTCCAGATCGGCACGCGCGACGACGAGGACAAGCCCAAGTTTGCTGGATTGCTGCCTGGCCAGAAGATGGACAAGATTACCCTCGAAGAGGCACTGGTATTGTTCCAGTTGCCACGCCAGTTGGGCGTTTCTCCCGAGGGCGAAGAGATTTCCGCCAACATCGGTCGCTTCGGCCCCTATATAAAGTACGACAGCAAATTTGTATCGCTCAAGGTCAAGGAAGGCGACGATCCTTTCACCGTCACCCTGGAACGCGCGCTGGAACTGGTGGCTGAGAAAAAAGAATTCGACGCCAATCGTGAAATCAAAATTTTCGCCGACACCGACATCAAGATTCTGCGTGGTCGCTACGGACCCTATATTACCGATGGCATAAAGAATGCACGCATCCCCAAGGATGTCGAAGACCCGGCAACACTGGATTTGCAGACTTGTCAGGACCTGATCGAAAAAGCACCGCTACCGCGCTCGAAGCGCAAGAAAGCAGCTGTTAAAAAGAAGGTGGCGGTGAAGAAAACAGTCAAGAAAAAAGCTAGCCGCAAGAAAGCCGTAAAGAAAAAGGCGAGCAAGAAAAAGGCTGTTGCCAAAGCCAGCTGAGCGCAATCCCGGTAGAAGATATGGCGCCCTGGGCACTTAATCGATTCAGCAAGGCGGTTCTTCAGGGAGCCGTTTTCGGTTATCCCACGGATACCATCTGGGGATTCGGCTGTCACCCTCTGATCGCCAGCAGTGTCATGCGCATATTGAAAATAAAAAACCGACCGCTGGAAAAGGGACTGATATTACTGAGCTCGCGGCTGGATTATTGCCTACCCTACCTCGACGCTGCCCCCGATTCGCTTGAAGCGATCAGGCAGCCAGCAGATCAACCGACCACCTGGATAGTAAACGCCAGCGAAGAATGCCCCTTTTGGTTGCGTGGCAAACACCCCGGCATTGCCATTCGCATTACCGATCACCCGTTCGTGGCAGCAGTTTGCCAGAGAATCGAGTCGCCGCTGGTATCCACCAGCGCCAACCGCGCCGGTGCCCCCAGCGTGCGTAACCTGCTGCAACTGCGCAGGCAGTTCGGCAGCGAGCTGGATTACCTGGTGAGTGGTTACCAAACAGGCCAGGGAGTTGCGAGTAAGATAAAATTTCTCTCCGATGGCAATACCCTGCGAGAATCCAGGCAATAATCGAAATGAATAGCGATAGCGAACGTGTTAGCAGTTACCTGAAACGCCTGCAGGCGAGCATCACTGATGCGCTGCAAAGTCTCGATGGAGGTACGCAGTTTGTCGCTGACCAGTGGCAACGCGACGGCGGTGGCGGCGGCAACAGTATGCTGTTGCGCAATGGTGCGATTTTCGAACAAGCCGGGGTGAATTTTTCCGAAGTCTTTGGCGACAACCTGCCAGCCTCGGCCAGCGCCCACCGACCTGAGCTCGCGGGCAGGAATTTTCGCGCCATGGGCCTGTCGCTGGTATTGCATCCCGATAGTCCCTATATTCCCACCAGTCACGCCAACGTCCGTTTTCTGGTCGCCGAAAAAGCGGGGGAAGAGCCCATCTGGTGGTTTGGCGGCTGCTTCGATCTGACGCCTTATTACGCGTTTCGCGAGGATTGCATCCACTGGCATCGCATCGCCAGGCAAGCCTGCGACCCCTTTGGCAGCGAACGTTACCTCGAATACAAGCAATGGTGTGATCGCTATTTTTACCTGAAACACCGCGACGAGGCACGCGGTATAGGCGGACTGTTTTTCGACGACCTGAATGAACCCGACTTCGAACGCGCCTTCGCGCAGATGCGCAGTATCGGCGATCACTTCCTGCCGGCCTATCTGCCTA
>CAXBMV010000084.1:0-8816 GCA_963976575.1 uncultured Gammaproteobacteria bacterium
CCAGTGCCAGCGTGGAACCCCAGGAGCCTCCAAACACAACCCATTGTTCGATCTCCAGGAATTCGCGGATCTTTTCCAGATCGGCAACCAGTTCCCAGGTGCTATTGTCTTCGAGGCTGGCATGCGGGCGCGATTTACCGCAACCACGTTGATCAAACAGGATAATACGATAGCGTTCGGGGTCGAAAAACCTGCGGTGGCCTGGTTCGCAGGCACCACCGGGACCACCATGCAGAAACACTACCGGAACACCGTCCGCATTGCCGCTTTCCTCGATATAAAGCGTATGCGTTGGCGACACCGGGAAACGCCAGTTATTTGAAGGCTGGATGGCTGGAAACAACATGTGCGCGCAGATCTCCGATTCTGGATGGTGTAGGACATTTCCTACATGGTTATAGGTTCAGGCTGACATCGCCTGAGGGCAGGCGCCCTATCAGCCGGACTATTGGCGTGGCAGTATACTAGCACGACAAAAGGAAAGGTCGACAGGCAAGGAAGACGCCTCCGGTGCACGGATGCACACAAGGATGAACCAGTTATTGCAAAGTCAGTTTACTCTCCTCGAGGTAACCTCATGGCTCCGCGCGCAAGCAGCGGGGCATTTTTTTAGACCGCTTCGTCTGTGCTGCGCGATACCTGCAAATGGTTAAAATCAAACAAGTCGCCGTCGAGCAAATGCGAGGGCGTCACCCTGCCCAGCGAATTAAGAATATTCTGCACCCGTCCCGGATGACTCAAATCCCAGGCCTTCAGCATCGCCTTTACCGACTGGCGCTGTAGATTCTCCTGCGAGCCACACAGATCGCAGGGGATAATCGGATAGGCCTTGAGGCCTGCGTATTGCTTGATCATCGATTCACGCAGGTAGGCCAGTGGCCGGATCACGATATTGCGACCATCATCGCTCTGCAGTTTGGCCGGCATGGATTTCAGGCTGGCGTTATAAAACATGTTCAAAAACAGGGTTTCGACCATATCATCGCCATGGTGCCCCAGCGCGATCTTGTTGGCGCCGAGCTCGACGGCAGCATTATATAAGACGCCGCGTCGCAGCCGCGAACACAGCGAGCAGGTGGTCTTGCCCTCGGGAATCAGGCGCTTCACCACACTATAGGTGTCTTCCTCGATAATCTTGAAATCAACCCCCAGCGCGGTGAGATACCCGGGCAATACATGCTGCGGGAAACCGGGCTGCTTCTGGTCAAGATTGACCGCGATAATTTCAAACCTGATCGGAGCCACTTTTTGCAGACCGAGCAGCATGTCGAGCATGGTGTAGCTGTCGGCCCCGCCGGACAGGCAGACCATGACCAGATCACCCTCCTCTATCATGTTGAAATCGGTAACCGCACGACCCACCGAGCTGCGGATCTTGCGGTAAAGACGATCGATATCGGGCTTCTCCAGCGCGCTACTGTCTATCTCCTGGAACTGTGCCTGCACCTTGATTACTTCCTCCAGAAAGCGGGTGTAAATAACACCAGCAGGGTAAATATTTCGAGCCGCCCAAGCAGCATTGCCAGCATCAGTATCCACTTCGCCGGGTCGTTGATCGAGGCGAAATTCTGGCCGACGTCACCCAGCCCCGGGCCGAGATTATTGAGACAGGCCGCGACCGCTGAAAACGCGGTTTCCTGGTCCAGTCCGGTGGCCATTAGCATCAGTATCATCAGTGCCGAAATGGCGAAATAGGCGGCGAAAAATCCCCATACTGCCTCGATCACCTTTTCCGGCATGGGTTTCTTGCCAATCTTCACCACGATTTGTGCATTCGGGTGGATCAGGCGCTTTAGTTCGCGGGCGCCCTGCTTCACCAGCAAGAGTATGCGAATCACCTTGATGCCGCCCCCGGTAGATCCCGAGCAACCACCGATGAAACTGACATAGAGTAACAGCACCGGCAGAAACCCCGGCCAGCTATAGTATTCCGAGGTGGTGAAACCTGTCGTGGTGCCTATAGAAACAACCTGGAAAAGTCCCTCGATAATCGATTCGGTGGTGGATTCGTAGATATTGCTGATGGACAGGTAGCCGATGGTGATAATGCTGACCAGAATGAGCACCGACATATAAGTCTTGAACTCGGCATCGCGCTGATAGGGGCTCAGCGAGCGGTAGCGTACCGCGGTAAAATGGAGGGCAAAATTAACTCCCGAAAGCAGCATGAAAACGATGGCGATAAACTGTATCGCGGTGCTGTCGAAATAGCCGATGCTGGCATCGTGAGTAGAAAAGCCGCCGATTGCGACAGTAGAGAAGGAATGCGACACCGCATCGAAAATACTCATACCGGCCAGCCAATAGGCCAGCGCACAGCTGATTGTAAGTCCGAGGTAGATATACCACAGCGCCTTGGCGGTTTCGGTAATCCTTGGTGTCAGCTTGGTGTCTTTAACCGGCCCCGGGGTTTCCGCGCGGAACAATTGCATGCCACCGACTCCGAGCATCGGTAAAACCGCGACCGCCAGAACAATGATGCCCATGCCTCCGAGCCACTGCAGTTCCTGTCGATAAAACAATAATGCATGGGGCAGACTGTCGAGCCCGAGGATTACCGTTGCACCGGTAGTGGTGAGTCCGGAGATGGACTCGAAGATCGAGTCGGTCACCGAGATGTCATCGATGCCGGTGAGATAAATTGGCAGTCCACCGGCAAATCCGAGTACCGTCCAGAACAACACAACCACGAGGAAACCATCGCGTAGTTTCAATTCCCTGACCTGATACCTGACCGGATAAAAGAGTAAAAAGCCAAACAACAGGGTGAGAAAAAACGCCTCGACGAAAGGTGCCACCGCACCATCTGCAAAATATAGCCCAATAGCTATGGGTGGCAGCAGCGTACTGCTGAATACCATCAACAATAGCCCGAGAATTCGCTGGATGACGCGTAACTGCATGTTTAGAAGTAAGTTATCCCGACCTGGAAAAGCTTTTCGACGGCTTTAATCTTGCGTTTATCGGTGAGGAACAGGATGACATGGTCCTCCGATTCGATGACGGTGTCGTGATGCGCAATGATCACCTTGTCACCACGGACTATCGCGCTGATGCTGGTATCTTCGGGCAGCTTGATCTGTTCGATGGAGCGCCCTACTACCTTGGAGGAAGTCTTGTCGCCGTGGGCGATCGCCTCGATGGCTTCGGCCGAGCCGCGCCGCAGCGCATGTACCGCGACCACATCACCGCGGCGGATATGCGCCAGCAGGGCTCCGATGGTCACCTGATGCGGTGATATGGCGATATCGATCAGCCCGCTTTCCACCAGATCGACATAGGCACCGCGGTTGATCAAGGACATGACTTTTTTCGCCCCCATGCGCTTGGCCAGCATCGACGACAATATGTTGGCCTCATCGTCGTTGGTCAGCGCGCAAAAAACATCCATGGCCTCGATGCTCTCTTCCGTCAGCAGGTCGGGATTGGCTGCGTCCCCGAGTAGCACAATGGCCGAATCGAGCATGCCGGAAAGTTCACGCGCACGCTTCGGAAACGCCTCGATTACCCGCCGATATTGCCGCCACCCGCCAGCATTACCCTTTTAATCGGCTTGTCCAGCTTGCGCATCTCGGAGATAACCGTAGGGATATGCTCGCGCGCGGCGAGGAAAAAGACTTCATCGTCGGCCTTGATCACGCATTCTGCTGATGGCTGTATAGACTCGCCGTCTCGAAATATGGCAGCGACACGCATGTCCACGCCGGGGACGTGCTCCCTCATGGTCCTCAGTGCCTTGCCGACAATGAGGCCATCGTCGTATGCCTTGACCGCGACCAGCTGCACCTTGCCACCGGCAAAATCGAGTACCTGCAAAGCGCTAGGGTGCTCGATCAGGCGGTATATATATGAGGTTACCAGTGACTCCGGGCTAATCATGAAGTCTACCGGTATCGATTCGTCGGAAAACAGGGCCGGACGACGCAGATATTCGGGTGAGCGGATGCGTGCAATCTTGGTAGGCGTATGGAACAGGGATGAGGCAACCTGGCAGGCAATCATGTTGATTTCATCGCTATTGGTCAGCGCAATCAGCATGTCGGCATCGTCGGCACCGGCATTTTCCAGCATCGCCGGGTAGGCACCATTGCCACAGATGGTGCGCAGGTCGAGGCGATCCTGCAATTCCGAGAGTATCTCCTGGTTGGTGTCTATCACCGTTATCTCGTTGCTCTCTTCCTTGGCAAGTTCGGTGGCGACGGTAGAGCCGACCTGACCAGCCCCCAAAATAATAATATTCATGGTCTTGTTTTTTTTCTCAGGAGTGTTTCTTGTTGTCCAGGCCCAAAGACTTCAGCTTTCGGTACAAATGTGTTCTTTCCTGACCTACACGCCGCGCCAGTTCGGTCATATTATTACCACTCAAAGCCAGATGCCGCGACAGGTACTCGCGCTCGAAGGCTTCCCGGGCCTCTCTTAAGTCCATATCCAGATCGATCGATATACGCATCTTGTTTCCGCTTTCCACATCTCTCACTGCGGTCAGCATTTGCAATGTCTTCTGAATTTCGGCCTGTTCGATCTTTTCTTCGCTGCCCTGCGTCAGAATAGTCTTGATAAATTGTTTCAGCTGGTTGATATCGCCGCTCCAGTCATAATTTCTCAGCAGATTCTGCGCGGCAACGTCGAAATGTCGATAAGGCAATTGATCATGATCGCTAAACCAGTTGACATAGTACTCCAACAGTTCCGGGATATCTTCTATATGCTCGCGCAGTGCCGGGATTGCCACCGCCTGCTGCCAGAATTCAGCCAGTTGCGCATCGACTTTCGGGTTGTTCTTCAGGCCCTCGTAGTCGTACCGACTGGAGAGGACAAATCGATAGCGCGCTTGCTGACCTGCCTCCACGATCGCCCGATACAGCCACGATTGCTGCTCCAGATTCAAATCGGAGATTTCCTCGACATAGAGATTGGCTCCGAGAGGTAATAAATCACTGCTACCCTCGCTCATATCAAAGTCACGTAATCCACCGGCTGTGGCACAGAGAAATTCTGCCCAGATTCGCCGACCGCTGCCATTCGCGCCGGTAAAAAATACTGCATGGCTGGTTGCACGCAACTCCAGCATACGTTGCTTCAGGTTCTGCACAATAAGGCTATTGCCGACCGGCACCTCCTGTTTACGCCGCGCCTGGCGGGCATTGTAACTGGCACCAGACAATGCAGATTTAACCGTATGCAGCAACTTCGCCATGGATAAGGGTTTTTCGACAAAGTCTACCGCACCGAATCGGGTTGCCTCGACCGCGGTTTCAACGGTTCCATGTCCGGACATCATCACTACCGGGCAATCATCCTTACCCGATGACTTCCATTCCTTGAGCAGCGTAACGCCGTCGATTTCCGGCATCCAGATATCCAGCAACACCAGATCCGGCTGGATACTGCGTCGAATTTCATTGGCGGCGCGGGCGTGCTCGGCGACGTCGACCAGATATCCCTCGTCCTCGAGTATGTCTTTGAGCAGGAAGCGGATATCGGGCTCGTCGTCAACTACCAGAATTCTGGCGCTCATGGCAATACCTTGGTTTTTACAGACTCGACATTCAAGGCGGTCGAGGTTTCGCTCAGAATCGGAACTACCGGGAGTCGCACGCTAAATTGTGCACCTCCCTGCTTGCTATTACTGCCGCGTACCGAGCCGCCGTGTTCATCGACGATTTTCTGTACTATGGCGAGGCCAAGCCCGCTGCCCGCGCTACGCGTGGTCACATAGGGCTCGAACAAATTATGCGCGACTTCATGGCTGATACCGGTGCCACTGTCCATAACGGTCAATTCAACTAAATTGGCGGATGCATCCCTGACCAGTTCGGTACTTATTTTAATCCAGCCTTTTTCTTCGATAGTCTCCAGACTGTTTTTCACCAGGTTATGCACCAGTTGACGCATGCGCACATCGTCCGCCTGAATCAACGGCAAGGTCTTGTCCAGATCCAGCAGTATTTCGACATCGATATAATTCTCATGGTAGAGCACCGTAATTTCTTCGAGCATAGCATTCAAATCCAGTGCCTGCGGTTTTTGCGCTGGTGAGCGTGCGTACTCGGTAAATGCATTCACCATAGTTTTCATCGCTTCGACCTGATGAACGATTGTTTGCGTGTAGCGATCCAGCATGACCTGTTTTTCCGCGCTGACTTCACCGCTCAGCTTGCGCTGCAAACGCTCTGCCGATAATTGTATCGGGGTCAGCGGATTCTTGATTTCGTGCGCGAGGCGGCGCGCCATTTCACTCCAGGCCGATTCCTTCTGCGCCTGGATCAATTCGGTCAGGTCGTCGACCACGATTACCTGTTCCTTTCTGCCATCGACTTCCGATAATAGTGTTGCACCGCGCACGCGCAGAATCTGTTTTCCGCGAACACCGAAAATACTTATTTCCTCCTGCCAGGAGTCGTCATTGTCGAGATGTGCGTGCACCGCGTCAAAGAAACCACTCATGGCGGGGTATTCCCTGATGACGTCACTGGTATAAAGCTCGGTGAAAAAGAAACTATCGACGTCAAATATCGAACAGGCGGCCGGGTTACCACTCTTGATGAAGCCGGTCTCATCGATGGTCAGCACTCCGGAGGTTATGTGCTCCATGACCGATTCCAGGTAGTTTTTCTGCATCGCCTCCATGCGTTGACTCTGGTCGGCGATGGCCCTGCTACGCGAAATTTTGCGCGTCATGGTATTGAATGAACGCAGCAGAAATCCAAGTTCATCGCTGCCGGACAAGGTTAACTGTTTCTCATAATCTCCGGCGGCAACAGCCTTGGTACCCTCGACCAGGTCATTGATCGGTGCCACCAGTTTGCGCGCCGCGACAAAGGCCAGCCAGATCGCCGATAATACGCTGAGCAACCAGATTATCGACAGGGCCAGGGTAAAACTTGTTTTCAACGGCGTGCGCAATACCGCCAGTTCCTTGTATTGCTCGAAGGCTTTTTGCACGCCCTTGGTAAGTTCGTTGAGGCGATCGGTAAAAGGAAAAGAAGCCTGCAGGGTTTTCGATCTTTCGGTGACATCCAGACTCTGCACCGGCACAACGATTGTTATGGCTAACCCGTATATCGGGTCATCTACGAGCTTGAGATAATGGTTCTCGGCATCGAGTTCGCGAATACCTGTTAGCGGCAGGATTTCGGGCAGCTCGGTGGTATCGATACTGCTGGAAGCAATAATGGTTTGCTTGTGATTGTAAAGGGTGAGTTCGTTGGCACCGAAACGGTTGCGCGCCTCGTCGAGATAAACAATCAAAATTCCGCTGTCGACTTCGGCAATTTCGAGGGCGATGCTGCGCGTCTTGTTGAGTGCATCGCGCTTGCGCAAATCCAGCGCACTGCGACCCAGCTTTAATGAATCTTCCAGCGCGGTTTCTATGCCGACATCAAACCAGCTGTCGATGCTGCGATGCAGGAAACTCAAGGAGAAATAGTAGACCACGCTCACCGGGATAATGGTGAGCAAAACGAATACGCCGATCATACGTGCGGTAAGACGCGAACCTATGGTTTTCAGTCGATACTGAACAACCAGCTTGTAAACGTTGTAAGCGATCAGGGCGAGCAATGACACCAGCCCGACCGCATTGAAGAAAATCAGCCAGTTGTAATACTTGCCAAAAGTGGCCGAGTTGGAGGTGGCGTCACTAATCGAGTAAAGCGACACCATCAGCAATAACACCAGGGCCAGGATAGAAGCCGTATTTCGAAATGCGCTATTCATGATTCAGGTCGATGGATTTCCCATTCATACCAGTCACTTCGCAGATCCCAGTCATTATTCCATAGCGAACTTGATTTCAATGGCAGCGGAAGTTCATCGGTATCGATGCCAAAACGCACACGCGCGTAATAGTTTTTCCCGCTGGCCAGATTATCTATATCCAGCATCGGGTAATTGTAAACCACTTCGATGTAACGCACCGCTGCTATACGGCTGTCGAAGTATTGCCTTTCGCCGCTATTCACATCGAGTAAAGAAAAAGAACCCAGCATCGGCAGATAATGCATCAGGTATTGCTGCTTCAGCGAAACAATTTTCTCGTCGAACCAGTATTCCTTGCGTGAGCGAATTTCAACTTCAAACATGAAAGGCACGGCAAAGCCCTTATCAATTGCCATCGCGATATAGTCGGGAACCTCGGCATCGACGATCAAATCGAGATGCAGCAGGCGCTGGTGGAGTGTGAAATCGGCACGCTCGACTATAAATGGGTCGCGTTCCGCAGCCGCCAGCGGAGTAGCCGACAAAAAAGCCAGCAGGTAAAACAGCGCAGCGAGGCGAATCGGGTTAGCCTCGGGCGATATCATGATGCGCTCTTGTGCAGCAGTGCATAATAAAATCCATCCATGTTATCCAAACCGGTCAGGATTTGCCGTCCCTGCGGCCTCGCTTCCCCCCAGCCGACATTGTCGATGGTCAGTTCGCTGGCATCGTCATGCGACTGTAAAAAATCGGCAACCTGATTTTCGTTTTCATCCTTTAATATGGAACAGGTACTGTACAGCATTATGCCCCCTGGTTTTAACAGTCGCCAAAGAACATGCAGCATTTGTCGCTGTTGCGCGACCAGCGCGATTATATCGCTTTCGCGGCGTAGCAGCTTGATATCCGGGTTGCGCCGGATGACACCAGTGGCGGAACAGGGCAAATCGGCGAGTATGCGATCGTAAGCCTGCCCATCGAACCAGTCATCGGGGCTGGCGACATCCCCGACCAGCAAGCGCGCCTGCTTATTGATACGTCCGAGATTCTGCTCTACGCGCTGCAGGCGGGTGGCACTTAAATCCAGCGCGTCCAGGTCAAGATCGTCGGTCAGT
>CAXBMV010000085.1:0-8742 GCA_963976575.1 uncultured Gammaproteobacteria bacterium
TGTTATGCAGCCTGAGCTGGATGGTCTGGTGGTTATCGATGGTCTCTGCCTGAAAATACAGCTCGGCGGCATAGACGGGTTTGGGGTTGCTGGCCATTGATTGGTGCATTAGTGGATTTCCACCGGCCTGGTGCACTGGTTGACCCGCCGGTCGAAGGCGCAGCAGCGATCGCCCTTGTATTCGCCCTGGTATTTGGCTTTGTCTTCCTGGTTCTTGTCGCTTACCGCTCTGGTGGCGGCAAGGCTGCTGGCGCGGGCATGGCTGTCGCTACCGAAGGTCGCGATTTTTCCCTGCACCGCCTGGGTATTTCCTGGTGTCATATCTGGTCTCCATTCGAGTTAAAACTCGATTAAATATTGGCCGCTTCGTCCATTAAATTGTTACAACAATCTGGACAAAAAAGCCGGTCGGCCGCGGGCGAAACTAGCCCGTAAATGGGCCTAAAATGGGCCTGAAACAGGCCTTAAGTGGCTTTGTGGTGCGGCGCACAGGCCGCGTGAAGAAAATAGGTAGTAATGTGGAAATTAGATGAAAATCGCACGCTCGCCCATCCCTGCCCTGACTGGCCTTAAATCCTGGTTTAGATCGAGCCAGATGACCTGGCTCGATAGTCGAGGTTGACTACGCGAACTGAATCGGGTGATCTAACCGCTGGTCAGAGCTACCCGTCGATGTAGGAAGTGTGCGCAAACCGGGTTACCGATCGCTGGCTTACATTGCGCATGGCCAGCTTAATCCCCGTTTCCTTTTTAGGGTATAACAAAAACACTATCGATATTCTATCTCACGAAAGGCATAAATAACACTTCTTCTGGAACAGACAGTCCCAATCAGTGACTTTGACCACCATACAAGGGCAATCGAAATAGTCAGAAGACGCCAGTCCGGGCAATCAACCAATAAAGCTCAGTCGAATATTTTTCATTCGATATCGATATCAAATTTCATCATTTCTCTGGAGAAAGCCAACTCGGCCCATCATGCTTTTTACTTTTATCTGGTCGCAGCCAATCCCTAATATTTCGTCATGATCTTGCGTACCCACTTTGATCTGGTCGGACGATGAAAAAGTATACCGGTAATCGATAGCGTTATTTTTGAATGACCAGGTGCCACGATATTTCCAGGTAGTAATGCCACTCTCTTCAACGCGACCGCCGAAAGTCATGTCGGAATAAAAGGTGAAATTTCTGATAATCTGTCCCTGTGTTAATTTGCATCCAGGGCGTGGTTTCCCTGCGATCTGTCAACTGTTTTTATGTATTTTAAACTGACCTCGGGCTATACTCAATCTCATGAAGAAGAAACCATCACAAGCGCCTTTTAGAATGACCCGACTTGGTCGTGCGAGCGTAGAGGATCAAGTACGCCAGGCCGTGGCCAGCGTCTCTCTGGAAGGACTCAAGCCGACTGATCGGGCTGTTGAGCTAGTTCGCGCTATTGCTTCCGGAGAGATCACCGGCGAAACTGCGCTGAACTCACTGCGCGGCTACCATGGCCGTCACGCCTGAGACTTATCCAAACTCCACGGTTTTCGTAAATATACTGGGTATCACAGATTCCCCGAAACTGGTTGAAGCCGAAGCCGATTACAGCGCGGTTCAACATGAAATTTATCGAGTCAAACCGCTTCCCGCGACGTTTGATCTTAAGCATTTACAGGCCATTCACCGGCAGTTATTTGGCGACATCTATGAATGGGCGGGAGAACTACGCGGCTATGATATCCGGAAGGGAATCTGCGAATTCACGCCCTACCCTCAGATCGAATACTTCGCGGGCGAAGTTTATAAGGCGTTACAGGATGAAGACTATCTCCGGGATCTTTCTTTAGAAACTGTCATCGAGCGATTAGCCTACTACTATGACACGACCAATCGATTGCATCCTTTTCCGGAAGGCAATGGACGTGCTCAACGTCTATTGATTGAACATCTGGCAGCAAACGCAGGATACTTAACGGACTGGGCTCAGGTTCCTCCCTGGCAAGTTGTTGAAGTAGCGGTACAATCCTTCGAAGGAAATTTCGAACCAACCATCATGATGTTTGAGAACATCACTTCTTTAATGTCGAGTCATTCCACTTGGGTAGCGAAAACCTAAATTTCCCAATCGTGTTTCCATTGGTAGAGGTGGCTGAGTAATACAAACAGTGACTTTCCCATCGTTGACATGCCTGGCCAGCGCGGTCCATGTGTCCACCGACAAATTGCAGGCAAGAAAAACCCCCATCGAGCTTTGCTCATGAGATTCGTATTTCCTGCAGGCTAGCCATAAATGACTATGTCAGCTGATTAGTGAAAGAAGTCGGGTATCTGTCAAACTCATCGGTGCGATCGGTTAACTTAAATTCATCCAGCGAGACAAGACAGGCGCATTCATTGAACAGCTTTCCACGTCGGGTGGCCAGGCTGGATAAAGTTGCCGAGAATGGATGGCAGTATGGTGGTTGTCCTTGTCGAGGTTCCTTTTTCTTAAACCCAAACGATTCCCAGAACGCCACCCTGTTCTGTGCGCAGTCGATGCCCTGCCGGCCCGATGGATCACCTTGGCTGGACATCTCACCAAAAACCACTGTATTCGGGGCTAAATGCTTCTGCGTGAATTGAATCATGGTATTAACCAGAAACTTGCCTGCGCCCTGGTATTGATACTCAGACCGGCTGCCATTACCCGTTAAGTCAATAACATGACATTGGTTGTCAAATTCACTCATTGATACATGTAGTCTGAATCGCCAAACACCACCAGGTGGTTTTAACAAAAAAGTGTATTGACCAAATGGCCTAATAATCTTCGCAGCGATATTACCTTTCGCCCAGAATAATTGTTCTGATTCCTTAAGCATGGGGTCATTTTAGTCGGCATTATGAAAAGACCATTATCGCTGGCGTCAGGAACGAACACAAAGCGAATACTGCCGCTGTTGTCGCCGGGCCTGTAATTTATCAAGCGCCAGGACGCCATTCTCGTAAGTATCAACGGGTGTGGCTAATCGACGGCCACTTGCCTGGCTAGTACTACACCAATTTCGAGCGATCACCCAACCAAACAAACCCTGTTTAAGATGGGCTTCATAGTATCGCGTATCTTTCTCCCAGCGCAGACTTACCCAGGGCTTACGACTATTCATCAGCCTACAACCTCGAAAGACATCCCGCAATCATCACAAGTGGCGTGGATATTTGGCTTCGCCCAGATACTAATATCACACTGGCAGGAATACTTCACTCGACTGCCCTGCTTTTGTGTTACCCGGGTAAAATCCAGATCGATCACTTCAGCGACCGTCTGTATTTCGTCTATGGTTTCTGTGGACAGACCAGTCGATTCGAAAGTGGCTTCTGATGTACTTGTCAGTACCTGGAAATACGGATCGATTTCGGTCATGGGCTTGGCTATAAACCGATCCATCCATTGTAATTCGAATCCTTTAGCTTTCAATTTAACGATCGCAGTCTCCATCGCACCGCTGGGGACAATATAGTCAGCTATTTTATCGCCCGTTCTACGGCCACCAGGTGAGCCGGTGTGCGAGGGCATCAGTCCGATATTTTCCATGTAGTCGGCCCATTGTTTGTTGTGATAACGGCCTCGACCTGGACTGCCAAAATGATGCTGCCAGAGGTGACACATTTCATGCACCAGTGTCTGCAACGCTTCGTCGACGCCGCAGACCGCGAAATAGCTTGGATTAATTGCGATTTCATCCGTCTTTCGGCCCGATCGATTGGCGAAGCGATCTCTGGAAAAATACCCCATGGTATGTTTTTCACGCTGCAACGTGATTAAGCAATAAGGCAAGATGCCGCCGAAAAGCGCCTGGTTGAAATGGTCATACGCCATTTGCCATTCACTGTACGCTTCGTCTGTAGGCGATAACACCCTATTTTGCTTTGTTGCCATTCGTTTAAGAATTCAACTGTATATATTTTGTATTGTACAATACAAATTCGTAGTACTACAATCTGCCTGGTGTTATGAATTTAGGGTGTAGCGGTCGTGAAAACTCGACCGCCTGCCCGTCTGGCGAAGACGGGGGTAGCAAAATGCAATGGGTGGGGAATCGCCCGTTCTGCACAAGCGAAGCGCGGAAGAATGGGGAAACCCATTGCACTGCGCGAGGGCGTAGTCCTTAGTCAAACGCAGTGTCATGGATGACTCTGCGTAATAGCGGCTTTAGTTATTGCGTAGCATTAACGCCGCGCATCATGGATGATTATTGATAATACCTGGTGGTTATACTATAGTATAACTATTTACATAGCGGGTTTAAGATAATGACTCAAATTGCGATACGCAAATCTGGTGGTGCCAATATTGTCAGTTTGCCCAAGGCTGTATTGAAATCGCTAGGCTTGCAGACGGGATCATCACTGGATCTATCGATTGTGAATGATCAGATAATTTTAACCCCTGTTAGAGCAGAAGTTCCGACTCTGGAATCATTGTTGGAGGGCTCATTGCCGGAGCAGTACACGATGACCGAGGAAGACCAGGCCTGGGTGTCGGACGGTATTACTGGTCGCGAATTGATATGAGTTATATCCCGGATCAAGGGGATATAATTTGGTTAAACTTCGACCCCAGCGCAGGGATCGAAATGATGAAACGCCGCCCTGCCCTGGTGTTATCGAAGGAAGTGCTGAATGAGCACGTAGGACTTGCGATCGTTTCACCGATTACCAGTACAGTTAGAGGTATCAACCTTGAAGTGGTACTACCGGAGAAACTGAAAACGAAAGGTGCCGTGCTGGTTTATCAGTTAAGGTCCGTTGATTATGAGGACAGGCAATGCGAGTTCATAGAGCGTATTCCGAATCAGGCCCTAAAGCAGGTTTTAAACATTGCCCAGATACTGGTTCAGTAATGTCCGGGTACTCAGATCCAGCATAGATGGATTTGCCTATGGTTGCCGGTAGGCATAGCTCTATTCAACTCGGTTGTCCACGGCGAAAAATGTATTTAATTCACTGCCGATTCAGGTAAGTCTCGGTAAAATGGCAACAGCCATATTAAGGAAGGGAATAATGGAAAATATTAGTAAACTAGAAGTCATGGCGGTATTGGTACCAGCGGTAATCTACTGGTTTTATATTCTGTTCTTAATGCTCACAGATGCATCGCCACACTCAGGGATTAAAATCACGATGCGGCGTAAAGTGATCGCGCCGATGGTGGTACTTTGCCCGCTAGCCCTTACCTACCTGACTGGTTCATCGATGCAAACGGAATCATTCAACGCAATCCTGGGAAAATTCGCGCTACCGGTGACTTATATGACGTTCGTCTTAGTGGCCTGTGCGCCGATTGCGGCCGTCTATGTCCTGGTATTACTAATCCGGCAATACAATACCTGGACACCCGACTCTGTCAGGCCAAAATATCGAGTCAATTCTACCGAGGATTGTAGTTTGGCGATGAACGCAGCAACAAGCTTTACGCGTGATCGGAAATTCGAGGAAGAGGAGGAGCGGCTCGACAGGGAGTTCGAGGAAACCCTCCGTAGAGAAAGAGATGAACGAGAAATTAGAGAAGGCTGGGATTTCGTGGCGGACTATGAAAATGGTTTATACAACTAATATATCTAATCTTACATATTAAATAGTTCTGGAGACATATATGAAAAAGTATTTTATTGCTATCACCGTACTGCTCGCTATCAACACAGCAGTTTCCGCCGATGATTATTACTGGTTTGTAAAAAAGTTAGATGGTGTGAAATTGAGTGACTCCGCCAAAATAGGCCAAATCTTTAAGGCTGTTAAGAAAAACGACATTGTCGAGGCACCTATCCACTGGGCATCTCTAATTTGCCAATACGATAAAAGTGTGCTCATTTTTCAAGATCATATTAAACGAGATGTTGTTTCTTGTGCATATGTAGGGAAAATAAGAAATAGCGCAGAATAAAGCGAAGCCGATAATAGGTTTATTTGTAGTAGTTTATTTGTAGTAGCTCAAACCCGATCTGACAAAATATCAATTTTGATGCTAATTAATCTGACAACCTCTATGTCTCAAATGTTGACTAAAGCAGCCGTTCCTGACAGGTTGTAGGCATTGGCAAGTAAGTGCCAAAAGCTGCCGTTTAGGAAACGGCTCAATTGCTGAGTTTAGGTGTTTAATTGTGATTGAGAAAGCAGTCATTTCACCAAAAAATGGATTAGCAAAGGCACCTGCTATTTGAGTCCGTGAATTTCTTTGTCTCTCGAGTGATGGATGAGCGTCGTAATAATACAAAGCACTTACCAGGACTCGTGGAACTTTCGGGCCACTCTCTCTGCGACCTGCACATCAAATCGAAGGTCAGCAATCAGGCAAAGGGTCAGCTGCAGCCCAGCCTGGAAGCCATCATTAGGGGTCCGTTGAAATCCTACTGAAACCGAGACCGATAGAAAAGCCCGACAGATATCGGCTTTTACGGCACATCTCGCAGTGAAACAACTGTGGCGGCCTCACGTACCAGATTGAACGGCGTGCCTTGCTTTTTTAGGCTCGAAAGTACTTGATACCTGAGAACGCAATCTGTCGTTAGCATTTCAACCCGTTCTACTTCATCGAATTGTCGGAAGGAATCAAACCAGGCAATATCATCAATGTAAAGGCCAAATCCCTCTTCTGATCTGGGTTCTCTGGCGACGATAACCATATCCAGGGTACCCGGCTTCCCTCTAAGGCATACACGGTTAGATTAGTTATGTTCGGGTGTCCGGCAATTCGAACACCAGCGCGTGAAATTCGCTATTCCACTGCACTTCGACGACTATTTCCTGGAACACTTCAACCCCGTTGTTTTCGAAAAATTCCACGGCATGGATAACACGATCTCCGCGAGCATTTTTAATCTTTAGCAGCAAACCACCGGATGCCTGCTGTACTGGCATCAACAGAAACAGATCGTCACGTTTTATCAGAACTGCCGAACCAAAGGTTTTCAGATAGGTATCGTACAGGGCAGCATCCAGATAGAGGTTGCCATTTTTATATAAAATTTCAGCCACGTGATTTATTGCAATAACTTTGAATATCTTCAATCACCAATTCGACAACACGGTCGGCGGCAGACTGAACCGCTTCGCTGAGGCCGATACCCATATCGAGAGAACCTGCCTCGACCAGATAAACCAGCACATCGTCCGGGAATTCATCTTTATATATTTTTCGGCCGGCGTAAAGCGCATGGTCCCAGCGGAAGTCGTGCAGGTTGTAACTCGGCTCGGGCCTATTTTCGAGCTCTTCGCCAGGGACTTTAAAAATCTGGCCGGGTTCAGACCCACTGGCATTGGCGTCAATGACGATTAACTGATCACTACCACGCGCCTGAAACATGACATCCATGCCCGCGGTGCCGGCATCGAATACCCTGACATTATTACTGGGGTTTTCGTTAAGATATTGCTGTAATCTTTGCGCTACATAAACGCCCAGGCCGTCATCGCAACGATTCGGGTTACCACAACCGATTATCGATAGCACGGGTTTTGCTATCCCGCTAGATACGCCACAAGCGGCATGACCACTCAGGTTTAACCGGCACCATTAATTCAGGTAATTCGCAAAATTGCTGATGAGTTTTATAATACATACAGGTTTCGCAGGCCTGCTCATCGTCGCCCTCACCATACGGCTCGAGGGTAAATCCGCCGATTACCAACTTCTGTTGATAATCAGTTTCTTCGAGTTTCTGCAGGCGGGAAACCACTTCCAGTACTTCTTCATGCGAATAGGCCCTGGGTTCGATCTCGACTTCAAGTCCATCGATCATCATCGCTTCAAGCTTATCAGTTAATACAGCCTGATCGCTCATTGCAATACCTCAGATACGCCACAGCCGACACCACCAGTGCGCCTCTACCGGCAATTCCAGCTCAGGTAAATCGCACCACTTTCGATGCACCAGGTAATACATGCACTCGAGGCAGCGTTGTTCGTCTTCGCCATAGGGGTGATCGACAAAGCCGGATATATCCAGCTTGGCATCGAGATTATCCTTACCGGCCTTGCGTAATTCGACCAGTACTTTTTCAAATTGATGGTTATCTTCCGGAAAAGGCTCGGTTTGAGTCTTTAACCCATCCGCCATTAACTTTCCAATGTAATCGCGTAATTTATCGTCATCGAGCTTCGACACATTGACCCCCCAATACCGTACAAAATTGCCCTGGCTACCCTAGGAAACCTATATCAAAGCCACCGGGGCATTCTAACGCCCCGGCAACTTTCAAACTATAGGTTTCTAGGTAGTTTTGAACCGAGACAATTCCTTGCCGGTTTTAGCATCGTGCGCATGCACGGTACAAACTAGACAGGAGTCATAGGAACGAGCCACGTGTCCAACTTCAACAGGATCGCTTGAATCGGCGATTGGTGTGCCGATCAGTGCTTCCTCGATCGGGCCACGTTCTTCAGCCTCGGATCTCGGACCTACGTTCCAGGTTGTTGGCGCAATCATCTGATAGTTCTTGATCTTGCCACCCTCGACCTCAATCCAGTGACACAAGGCACCACGAATCGCTTCGGTTGCGCCCCAGCCCTTGCCGTCTTTTTCTTGCGGCTTGATATAGAAAGGCTCATCGAGGCGGAATTCACGCAGGCAACGCTCCATCTGACGATAAATATACTTGAATTCGTGCATACGCGCGAAATGACGTAACAGTACGTTGGCACCGCCCATCTTCCTGTGCATATCGAGACATAGACTATCGCGATGCTGCCAGTCTTCCATATGGTTACCGCCA
>CAXBMV010000086.1:0-8716 GCA_963976575.1 uncultured Gammaproteobacteria bacterium
CTATACTCGCCTATCTGTGCCGCCTCGTAGAAAAACCGGAATTCCAGTTCCGCCTGCACTGGCAGGAGGATACGCTGGCGATCTGGGATAACCGCTGCACCCAGCATTACGCGCTAAACGATTACCAGGGTTACCGCCGGGTCATGCACCGCGTTATTGTCGAGGGCGGGCGTCCGCAATAAACGCGCTAGTCGCTCTGGCGATCCGCTTCTGAGGAGTCAAAGTAATCACGGTAAACCTGCGCAGCGCGGTCACCGAACAAACGCTCGCAGGCGCTGCGTAAACCCGCAGAATTTTTCAGCTGCTGCGGCGTCAACAGCAGTTCTATCTTTGAACGGCGCCTGAGCAAATCATGCAGATCGACAATCATTTCACGCTCGACGAGGAACTCCAGCTCGCACTGGCGGATGCCGGTATTTTCAATCAATGGCTGACACAGCTGCGGGTTCTTCTCGATCACGTCGAGTATCGCATCGGCCTGAGCGCCGTAACGTCGCCACAGGCGTTCGCTGAGCATTTCCCCGGTATCGCTGGCCTGGCTGTCATCTATACCCAGTTGTTTGGCACGCCGGTAATAAGCCGCTCGCGCGGCTGCATCGGGTTCGCCGTACCAGGCTGCCTTCACTTCCTGCAGTGGCACGCCCAGCTCAGCCACGCGTTCGCAGATTTCATCGCCGACGTTCAAACAGTCGGTCAGCTTGCCTCCGAAGATACTGATATGACTGAGCGCTTCGTTGCACTCGACGACGTGTTTGCGCGACAGTTGCAAAAAGTCAGTGGATGAATCCCTGCCCTTTTTAATCGCCAGAGGCCGCACTCCGCAGCGCTCCGCAATGACGTCGGCCCTGGTCAGCGGCTTTGTCAAATTGAGACGCGCATTGATGTTCGACAACACAAAATCTCGGTCCTTGTCGCTGACGCTGGTGTAGGGATCATCGACGCGCGTGTCGGTGGTGCCTATACAGGTGCGGTTGGCCATGGGGATGGCGAAAAACAGGCGACCATCGTTGGCGAAAAATGCCAGCACCCGCTTGCTGCGGCTGATCTGCGGCACAATCAAATGTATGCCCTTGGAAAACAGGTGATGATATTCAGTTTCCACGGCGGCGAGCTGATTATGGCTGTCTACGAAGGCGCCAGCGGCATTGATCAATACCTTCGCTTCGATATGAAAGCGTTTACCCGATACCTGATCTTTCACTTCGCTACGCCAGTTGCCGTTTTCGACGCGAACCGCGGCGGTGGACTCGAGGTAATTGGCGGCGACGCAGCCGTTGTCCATCGCGCTGCGCACAAAATTGAAGACGAAACGCGCATCGTTGTCGTGCAGGTAGGCATCCGAGTACTCTATGCCACCTTCGCTGTCGCTGATATTAATCAGCGGTTCCTCGGCCGAGATGCGCCGGCTGGACAGGTACTTCGGCATCGCAGTCTGACCACGCCCGAATAGCCAGTAAAGCCAGCTGCCGGCGAGCAGCATCAGCGGATGAAAGCGAAAGCCCTTTTGCACGGTGGTGAGAAAACGAATTTCCTGCACCGTCGAAGGAAAGCTGCGCAGTAATTCGTTGCGCGATTTACACAACCCGGCGACCAGAGAAAATTCGAAATTCTCCAGATACTTGATGCCACCCCAGACAAGATTGGAGGAATGCTGGCTGGTGAAGCCGGCGAAGTCGCGCGCATCGATGAGCGCAACCCGCACGCCTCTGGCGGCCAGCGCCGCGGCGGACACGGCGCCGTTGATACCGCCTCCGACTATGAGCACGTCGAAAACTTCCTTCTGCAACTGCTCGATATTAGTTTCGCGCAGCTTCATCTCGACTCCACATTGTCACTATCTTTGCACCGGGGGATTCACACACGTCTGAATACAAAAACAAACCAGGCTATCGCCAATATCAGCCCGCCCCACAAAGGCGCGCCATAGAAGGCCAGCCAGGCAAGATTGATGAAACCGGTGCCCAGCCATGAAATAAACAGGCGGTCACCGCGCGTGGTGTCCAGGCCGAGCACACCGCGGCGCGGGTCGCCGCCGGGACGGGCGCGCTCCCACAGGCCCATGACGATTATCGAAATCACTACGGCGATGAAGAAGCTGGCGGTGGGCCAGGTCCAGGCCATCCACGACAGGTCGATCATGCCTATGCCTCCCTAGACCCGGCCGAGGGCAAAGCCCTTGGCGATGTAATTGCGCACGAAATAAATCACGATGGCGCCGGGTATCAACGTCAGCGAACCCGCCGCGGCGAGCAAACCAAGCTCGTAACCCGAGGTGCTCGCGGTACGCGTCATGATCGCCGCGATCGGCTTGGCATTCACCGAGGTCAGGGTCTTGGCCAGCAGCAATTCTACCCAGGAGTACATGAAGCAGAAAAAGGCGGCGACACCGATGCCGGCGGCGATGGTCGGGATAAAGATACGCAGGAAAAAACGCCAGAAAGAATAGCCGTCGAGATAGGCGGTTTCATCCAGTTCCTTGGGGATGCCGGACATGAAGCCTTCCAGGATCCATACCGCCAGCGGGATATTGAACAGGCAGTGCGCCAGCGCCACGGCGAGGTGGGTATCGAATAATTCGATGGACGAGTAGAGTTGAAAAAAGGGCAGCGCGAATACCGCTGGCGGCGCCATGCGGTTGGTCAGCAACCAGAAAAACAGGTGCTTGTCGCCGAGAAAACGGTAACGCGAAAAGGCGTAGGCAGCCGGTAAGGCAACCGACACCGATATCACCGTATTGATGGCGACGTAGATCAACGAATTGATATAACCGTTGTACCAGGTCGGATCGGTGAAAATCTTGGCGTAGTTGTCGAGCGTAAACTCTTGCGGGAAAAATGAAAAACCGCCGAGTATCTCGTTGGTCGTCTTGAACGACATCGACAGCAGGCCATAAATCGGCAGCATCAGGAAGAGGATGTAGACGGTCGGGATTAGCCATTTTCTAGCGTTCATTTACTCTTCCTCGTTTCGCATCATGATGGTGTAAAAGACCCAGCAAATCAGCAGCACTATGAGAAAATAAATCAGCGACATCGCCGCCGCGGGGCCGAGGTCGAATTGTCCCAGCGCAATCTTCACCAGGTCTATGGAGAGAAAAGTGGTGGTGTTGCCAGGTCCACCGCCGGTGAGCACGAATGGCTCGGTGTAAATCATAAAGCTATCCATGAAACGCAGCAGTATCGCGATGGTGAGCACGCGCTTCATTTTCGGTAACTGAATATAACGGAATACCGCCCAGTTGCTGGCACCGTCTATATGCGCCGCCTGGTAGTAGGCATCCGGGATCGAACAGAGCCCGGCATAACACAACAACACCACCAGCGAGGTCCAGTGCCAGACATCCATCAGCACCGTGGTCATCCAGGCCGAAACCGGCTGCTGGGTAAAATCGTAATCGAAGCCCATCGAGTTGAGGCTGTATCCGAGCAGCCCGATATCCGGCAGCGCAAAGATATTCCACATGGCGCCAACCACGTTCCATGGAATCAGCAATGGCAACGCCATCAACACCAGGCAAACTGAAACCCAGGGCCCGCTGCGAGGCATCGACAGGGCGACCAGTATGCCCAGCGGCACCTCGATCACCAGGATCATGCCAGTAAACAATAGCTGCCTGCCCAGCGAGGCGTGGAAGCGTTCCGAGAGCAACACTTTTTCGAACCAGGTCAACCCTTCCCAGAAAAAGACATTGTTGCCGAAAGTTTCCTGCACTGAATAATTGACCACGGTCATCAGCGGAATAAAGGCGTTGAACGCAACCAGTAGCAACACCGGTACTACCAGCCACCAGGCCTTTTGATTAACCGTTTTTCTCATTGCCGCGCCTCCACAATCCAGTCGTCGCAATAGATTCGGGTGTTCTCGGCGTCGAAGCTGATCTTCGGATTTTCCCGGGGTATGACATCGTCTTCGGCTAGCACCATCTTGATGCTGTCGCTTTCGTGTTTCACCGTGACGACCTGGTAGCGCCCCAGGTCTTCGACCTTGGCGATTTCAACCGGGATACCATCGCCGGAGAAGCGCACGAACTCGGGGCGTATGCCGAGTTCGATCTTGCCCTTCAAACCGCTGTCAACCGCCTCGCTGATGTCGATTCGATTGTTACGATATAGCGGCGAACCATTCTCGATCGCACAGGGCAAAACATTCATCCCCGGCGAGCCGATGAAATAACCGACGAAGGTATGCTTCGGTTTGTTGAACAATTCCACCGGCGTACCCACCTGCACCACCTTGCCATCGTGCATGACCACCACGCGGTCGGCGAAGGTCAGTGCCTCGACCTGGTCGTGGGTGACATAAATCATAGTGACCCCAATTTGCTGGTGCAATTCTTTCAACTTGGAACGCAGCTGCCATTTTAGATGCGGGTCGATAACTGTCAGCGGTTCATCGAAGAGTATCGCGTTTACATCGGCGCGCACCAGCCCGCGACCCAGAGAAATTTTTTGCTTGCCGTCGGCGGTCAGGCCGGCGGCGCGTTGACCAAGGCTGTCCTGCAGGTCGAGCATGCTGGCGATTTCCTCGACACGCTGACGCACCTGGGCTTCGGCCATGTTGCGATTACGCAATGGGAAAGCGAGATTATCGAACACCGTCATGGTGTCGTAAACCACCGGGAACTGGAATACCTGGGCAATCTTGCGTTCGGCGGTCGGTAGTCGGGTAACGTCTACGCCGTCAAACATAACCGAACCTTCGGACGGCACCAGCAAACCCGAAATAATGTTCAGCAATGTAGTTTTGCCACAACCCGAAGGCCCGAGCAATGCATAGGCGCCGCCGTCACCCCAGACCTGGTTAATTTCTTCGAGCGCGTACACCGGTGCTGGCCCGGGTGGCTGCGGGTAGGCGTGTCTTACCTTGTTGAATTCGATTCTTGCCATGATTACCTTATCAAACAGCTATGGTTTTTTCGTCGGCGTCGAAATAGAGGCAGCGCTGTGCATCGAAACAAAAACTGGCCTGCTCCCTGAAATCGTAACTGTGCACGCCATGGGCTTCGCTAACCCAGTGATTGCCTTCGACGTTGACGCGCAGAATGCTCTCGGAGCCACTGATTTCGGAAATCAGTACCTCACCCTCGACTACCACGCCCTGGTTACCGGGCAACAGGTGATGCGGGCGTATACCAATCTTGTATTCACCATCGGCCAGTGCAGCCACCGCGGGCGGCGCCGCCCAGTGTATGGCATCGCTTAAGTGGAGACGCGATCCGCGCTTTTGTATGTTGGCGGTATTAATCGGTGGATCGGAAAACACGCGCGCACTTTGCAGCGTATCGGGATTACGGTAAGTCACCGAAGTCTTGCCGAACTGAACCACGCGGCCTTCGCTCAAGGTGGCGGTGTGGCCACCCAGCATCAAGGCTTCCAGCGGCTCGCTGGTGGCATAGACCACGGTGGCGCCGGAGTCGGCAAACAGGCGTGGCAGTTCGTCACGCAATTCCTCGCGCAGCTTGTAGTCGAGATTGGCCAGGGGTTCGTCGAGCAATACCAGATCGGCACCCTTCACCAATGCTCGCGCCAGCGCGGTGCGCTGCTGCTGGCCACCGGAAAGTTCCGCCGGCAAACGATGCAGCATCGGGGTGAGTTTCAATAGCCCGGCAAACTTTTGTACCTTGTCATCGATTTGCGCGCGCGACAATCCGGCCACCTTCAGCGGCGAGGCTATATTTTCGTAAACGCTGAAACTGGGATAATTGATGAATGCCTGGTAAACCATGGCGACACTGCGTTTTTGCACCGCCACTCCGGTGAGATTTTCACCGTTGCCCCAGACTTCACCGCTACTGGGCTTTTCCAGCCCGGCCATCAGCCGCATCAGCGTGGTCTTGCCGCTTAGCGTCGTGCCCAGCAGTATGTTGAACTCGCCCGGTTGCAGCGACAGGCTGGTCTCGTAAATATGGGTTTGGCCATCGATGCGCTTGCTGACATTGCGTAATTCAATTGCCATAACCAGACTCCTGTGAAAGCGCCTGCTGCGCTTGACTAGCGATCTCCAGTCTGACATCGCTAGCCTGGCACAAGGCCACCGCCTCGGCGGAAATACCGGCATCGCTGACGACTATGTCCACCTGCGACAAATCGCCTATACGAATAGGTGCGCGGCGCTCGAATTTCATCGAATCGACCACCAGTATGACCGCGTGAGCGCGCCGGATTATAGCCTGAGTAACGCGCACTTCTCTGGCGTCGTAATCATAGAATTCGCCGTTTGCATCGATCGCCGAACAACCCACCACTGCATAGTCGACCTTGAACCCATCGATGAATTCCTCGGTGCTTGATCCGACGATACCGCCATCGCTATGGCGTATGGTGCCGCCGGCGATCATTACTTCCAGCCTTTGTGCCGGCCAGAGCGTGCTGGCGACATTGATATTATTGGTGATCACCAGCATCCCGGTTCTGTCCAGCAGGAATTCGGAGACTCTTTCGGTAGTGGTGCCGAGATTGATGAACAGGGATGAATGGTCTGGAATCAGAGCCGCGGCGCAGCGCGCGATGTCTGTCTTTTGCTCGGTCATTAGCAGTTTACGCGCGCCGTATCCGAGATTTTCAATCTTGTCGTCTATGACCGCGCCGCCGTGCACACGTTGCAGCAATTCGAGGTCATAAAGCTGGTTGAGGTCGCGACGTATCGTCTGCGGTGTCACCTTGAGATGATCGGCCAGCTGGTCAACCTGCACCGAGCCATGCTGACGAATGAAATTCATGATCGAATCCTGGCGGCGACTGATGTGTTTTGCCATGTTTGTATACTTTTATCGGTTGAAGCAGCCTGCTAATTAAGGGGTCCGCACAGCGCGGACCCCGCGTTTCAGTCATAACAGGCCTGCAGGCCTAATTAGTCCAGCGCTTGATCAGCTGATCGTAATTAACCGTTTCACCCTTCGGCTTTTCATTGACCTTGGCCTTGGGCGATCCCGGCTTGTTCAGCCATACCTGGGGATCCGATTCCGGATTCAGGCGTGGTCCACAGCCGCCATAGGTTCCAGCCTTCTCATCTGCTGCCTGCATGCGCGACATGACCAGATCCATTTCACTGGCGAGCCTGTCCATTGCCTGCTGCGGGGTAAAGGCACCCGAGTTGACGTCACCAATCTGCTGCCACCAGATTTGCGCCAGCTTCGGATAGTCGGGCACGTTGATACCGGTCGGCGACCAGAGCACACGGTCGGGAGAGCGATAAAATTCGACCAGTCCACCCAACTTCGGAGCGCGTTCGGTGAAGGAGGCATGGTTGATAGTGCTGTCGCGTATAAAGGTCAGACCGACATGGCTTTTCTTCACGTCAACCGTCTTGGATACAACGAACTGCGCGTACAACCAGGCAGCCTTGCGGCGATCAACCGGAGTAGACTTGAACAGTGTCCATGAACCCGCGTCCTGGTATCCCAGTTTCTGCCCTTTTTCCCAGTAGGGCCCGTGGGGTGAAGGCGCCATACGCCACAAGGGTGTGCCGCTGTCGTCGACGGTATTGTTACCGGCACTCTTAGGCGCCACCATGGAAGCGGTGAAAGCCGTGTACCAGAAAATCTGCTGGGCGACATTTCCCTGTGACAAGGCCGGTAGCGACTGGTAAAAGTCGTAACTGGCCGCACCCGGAGGAGCGTACTTACGCAGCCATTCATCCCATTTGCGTATCGCGTAGACCGCGGCCGGGCCGTTCGCGGCACCGCCGCGTGATACCGAGGCACCTACCGGGTTACAGCTTCCGGCTTCCATACGGATACCCCATTCGTCGACCGGGACACCGTTGGGCAAACCCGGGCTACCGGCGCCAGCCATCGACAACCAGGCATCGGTCATACGCCAACCGAGGTCCGGGGCGCGTTTACCGTAGTCCATGTGACCGTAAATTCTGACACCATCGATTTCCTTCACATGCACGGAAAAGAACTCGGCGATGTCTTCGTAGGCAGACCAGTTCACTGGCACGCCCAGTTCATAGCCATACATTTGCTTGAACTTGCTCTTCAGGTCGGCACGGTCAAACCAGTCTTTACGAAACCAGTAGAGGTTAGCGAACTGCTGGTCGGGCAACTGATAGAGTTTGCCATCGGGGCCGGTGGTGAAGGAAATACCGACAAAGTCCTTGGTATCCAGCATCGGGTTGGTCACCGCCTTGCCCTCGCCTGCCATCCAGTCGCTCAGATTGACCGCCAGCTGCAGACGCGAGTGGGTGCCGATCAAGTCCGAGTCATTGATGTAGGCATCGTAGAGATTGCGCTGTGTCTGCATTTGCGTCTGCACCGCCTGCACCACTTCACCTTCGCCGAGCAACTGATGGTTCACCTTGATGCCGGTGATTTCCTCGAAAGCCCTGGTCAGCGTCTTCGACTCGTACTCGTGGGTTGGAATGGTTTCGGAGAGAACATTGATTTCCATGCCCTTGAAAGGTTTTGCGGCACTGATAAACCATTCCATTTCCTTCATTTGCTCGGATTTACTGAGCGAAGATGGCTGGAACTCGCTGTCTATCCACTTTTTCGCCTCGGCCGAACCGGCATAGGCATTTTGTGCGCTCAAGGTTGCCACAAGGGCTACCAGCGCTATTTTATTAAACATCGAAATATCCTCCTTGGTTCTGTTTTGTTGTGTATTTTCGCCTTGGCGAGAAGGGGAAGTTATATTCGTTTTTTCCATAAGTCAATAAAACCTCTTCGTTATGTTCGTTAATCAAGTTCGTTTGTTCGTAATTTCACCTGATC